>CACZSE010000293.1 GCA_902783735.1 uncultured Lachnospiraceae bacterium | reverse complement strand
GGCAGCACCTACCGGATTACTCATGTTACAACAGATAATACCGTCCAGATCGGGATGATCACTAAGGATCTTCTTAGTCAGATCATAAGCAAGATCTACGGAGTCCATATCATATTCTGTAGCAACTATTTCCATATCGGGATATTGGGCGATCGTATCCTTTGCTCCTCTTGCCCTGTCTTCATGACAGGGTGCACCGACACTTCCGACTAATATAGCCACCTTTCCTTTATATCCAAGCTTTTCGCATAGAGCTTTTGTCAGATCAACTCCGTCTTCGTAGTTATGTGTATTTCCCACATAAGCTATTCTTTTGCATCCTTCTGCAGCATCCGAACTTGAAAATGTCATAACCTTAACACCGGAATCCACCATTTCGTCAAGGATCGGAGAGATTATCACATCATCGGCAACATCGACACCGATCACATCAAAATCTCTCTCCTTCGCTTCGGCCAATCTCTTTTTCTGATCTTCTGCGGAAGCTGCATCAGGCGCCATGTATTCATATGTAATAGTAATACCCTTGTCAAGATACTGCCTCTGGGCATCTTCCATTCCAAGTGCGACCGCATCCCACCATGAATGTACTGTTTTATATGTAAAATAGAAATTGTAATGGTCCTTTTTCGGCTTATACTCATCAAGTTCATGATCGAAGTCAACGGCACTGTTTACCAGATCCTCCGATGCAGAATATTCTTTTGATAATTTTTCAGTTTCTTTAGATACTAAACTTTCATCCTTCCCCATATCGGAAGCACCGAAAGAACACGACGATAAAACAAGCGTCGCTGACAATGCTAAAGATACTATACAGTTCTTTTTGAGATGATATCTCATATTCTCTGCCTCCGGATCGTTACATGATCCAACAAAATATACATACAGTTACTATAATATGATCTTATACGTAACAGATCTCACACAGCTTAATACAGCAATATAAAACGGCCATTCTGTTCAAATAACAGACGACCGTCGTTTATATTATAGAATATTATTTTACGCCAATGCATTCTCCGAGCCTGACAGGTATCTCATAACCGCTGTCGGTAGCATCAAAGAAAGATCTGTCGATGTCTGCTACACCGTTTTTAAGAAGCATTACAACAGTCGAACCACCGTATTTGAAAAAGCCCTTTTCCTGTCCTCTCTTTACATTACCTTTTCCATGATGATTACAGATGCGTCCGACAAGCATGGCTCCGACTTCCATCATAAGAATGGTACCGAAGTTTTTGCTTTTTAACAGAGTATATTCTCTGCTGTTCTCACAAAAGACCGGAAGTGATCGAAGTGCGATGGGACGAACTGTATGTAAAACACCTTTAATGTGAATATTGCCGCTTTTCTTAGCATCTGCCGGATAGCAGTATCTGTGATAATGATCGACGCAGAGCCTGAAGACAAGGCATATACCGTCCCGATACATGTCTGCAACCCTGTTATCTTTAACCAGATCCGCAACACTGTATTCACTCTGTTTGATGGGAATTATAAGACCGTCTTCTATATGATAGGCGCTTAAAAGACCGTCACAGGGTGCAATAAGATGATCCGGATCGTTATCTATAGGTCTTAATCCCTTTTTAATATGTCTTGTAAAGAAACTGTTAAAAGACGGATATGGTTCGTCACGATACTGCGAAAGATCGATATCGTTCTTTTTTATAAATCCGTCAATCAGAAAACCGGACGCTCTGCTGTCCATAAATCTTCCGATAAGTTCAGACAATCCCGGAAAGGTCATTATCTTTAGGATAAACCTGCCGGGAATGGTTCTGTACAAAAATATTAAGCTTTTGTTGTCTTTTGGAATCTTTACAGGTGCCTGATGCATATTATCTCCCAAATCCGAATACCTGCCATGCTACAAACAGCAGTATAAATTCAACCAGACCTATGCCAACCATGACCATGATCCCCTTAAAGCCCGGTTTCTTTATCTGTATCCTTGAAAGGAATAAAAAGCCAAGTACGATCATAAATGCAAAGTAGACCATGGTAATATCCACAGGAACTATGTAATGAAACAACATAACTGTGGGAAATACCAGTGAAGCGCTTGTCACGGGTACTCCGCAGTAAAACAATCTTACACCTTCTTCTTTCTTCTGACGCTCCTCTTCTTCGACATTGAAATATGCGAGTCTGATCATCGCAGCCAGAATATAAAGAAGCATGATCGTAAAGAGCAATACGCAAAGAGAATTTTCTGCTCTGTTTTCAGCACCGGTAATTGGCATTTCCGGAATAAAAACACTTCTTCTTATCATCGCATCTCCGACGCAGGCCGGTAACACGCCAAAAGCAACCAGATCGGTAAGTGAATCGATCTGTATACCGAATTTGACCGCCGCCTCGGATCTGTCTTTTTTGGTTCTCGCTACTTTCCCGTCAAAAGCATCACAAAGTCCGCAGAACATCAGAAAAAAGATCCCCAGGTAGGGATGCCCTTCTCCGTGAAGGGAAACAAATATCCCAAGTCCCGCACTGATCAGGGAAAGATACGTGAGAATTACGGTATAGTCATAAAATCCTAGTAACATATTAAGGTTAAACCTTTCAAAAATTATAATTCTTTAAACAGGTTCTCAACATCAACACTTATAAGAAGGACTTTGCCCTTGTTATCTTTTCCCGAGATCCAGGAATAAAGATTGAGAACCATCTTACATGTTGAGAAATTAAATGTCTCAACTCTCGCATTTGCCTTAGGATCGTTTATATCCATGTCCCTTACCGGACAGTCGGCACATTCGATCTTATTGTTATGCAGTATCTTGTAGCACTTATCGCCTATGGAGGAAGCACCCGCAAGTTCTATAGCACGCGAATTCATGTATTCAATACACTTATTCTTGAAATCCAATATATAGACTTCGGCAGGAATAGCCTCAAACATCTCGATCTTTGACATAAGATCCTTGGATGATTTAAAGCGCTTCGCAATAAGTGCATATGAAATAACGGTATTCATCTGATCCGAGAGTTTGGCAAGACCGTTCAAACTGATCCTTGCAGTTTCCTCTTCGGCATTTTCGAATACTATACCGCCGATAAACCTTCCTTCATCTTTTATGGCAAAGAATAACAGTTCTTTATCGCCTATATCCTTCATGTAACTGAGGACTTCCGGGTCTATGTATTCATCGTCGGGATGAACGATACCGCAAACGTCATAATCCTCATAGAGTCTTGCAACAAGATCCAGACGAAGAAGATTCAAAAGATCCGATCTGATGTATTCATAACCGGGCATGGCAAATTCCATGCGTCTTTCATCATATTCGGTATGATCTTCGTTTGTAACAACGTAAGCTCTGTTAAATCCGTAATAAAGGCAGAATATCTCAAGCAGAGAATTTATGGAAGTATAGATGTTCGAATCATATCTGAAAAGCTGTCGTGAAACACCGGTAAAATACTTGTCCCATTCGCTCTCATTCATGACACTGTAATCGAACTCTCCATAGGTTCCGTTGTACATATATTCGCTGAACTTAGCCTTGGTAAGTGCGGATTCATATATACGATAACCGTCTTTTCCATTGGCTTTTGCACGCATAAGTGCCTGATATGCACAATTCTTAAGGTCTGCGTATTCTTCACCGTGGAAGGGATACAGCGCAACACCTATCGTAGATGTGATCGGTGTATCTTCAACCTTAATCTCGGATACCGAACGAAGTATCTTGTCACTGAGCTTTTCTATATCGGTAATGGAACGGATATTTCTTACAAGTACCGCATATTCATCGCCCTTTAATTTGGCAACGATATCGGTCCCCTTAAAAAAATCACCCAGCTTGGAGCTTATGATATCAAGTATCTCATCTCCGCCCTCGATACCGACCATTTTATTGATCTCACCGAAATTATCAAGATTAAAGATTAATAGACCATGAATTCCATGCCCGTTTTCGGCTTTGATGACGGAGTCGATCATCTCTTCCATCTCGTTGTAGAACAGTAACTGATCACTCATGTTTTACCCTCTCTTTGGAACCACAACCCCTTTATCCTTATAAATGCTGTCCGAAGGAATGACTCCCCTGACACAGCTGGTAGGATATATATTCGATCTTCGCCCGATAACGGTACCGGGATTTAAAACGCTGTTACATCCTACTTCAACTTCATCGCCAAGCATAGCCCCGACCTTTTTGATGCCGGTCTCGATGCAGACGTCTTCACCCTTTATGACTACAAGTGTCTTGTCGGATTTGACATTTGATGTAATGGAACCGGCTCCCATATGGGCTTTATATCCGAGGATCGAATCTCCCACATAATTATAATGAGGAACCTGAACCTTATTAAATAATATCACATTCTTAAGCTCAGTGGAATTGCCAACAACACATCCTTTACCGATTATGGCGCTGCCGCGGATAAATGCACAGTGTCTTACTTCGGCATCCTCATCGATGATGCAGGGTGCGCCGATGTATGCGGATTCAAATATTTTTGCGCTTTTTGCTATCCATACACCCTCGGAAACCTCCTCATATATTTCAGGATCGAGAGTTTTTGCAAGTTCGTAAATATATTCCTTTATGTGAGCCAAAACCTCCCACGGATATGTATATCTGCCAAGCAGGTCACTTGCTATTGTCTGCCCGGTATCATAAAGATCTGCTATTTTTATTCCCATCGTGTTCTCCAATATTTAAGCATACTTTTCAGTAATATTTCTTAACAACAGAAAAATTTCTGTTGAGCATAGAAGCCGTTACGACGGACTTCTTTACCGAATCCGTCCTTCTTATGACAAAATCATTGAGCTTGACCAGGTATTCGTCGGACGAGATATTCCCTTCGGCCACTCCGGTAAGTCCTTTCTCCCAGCTGGCAGTCAGTTCGGGATTTAATAAGGGCTTTATCGAGGCATTTACTACCTCAAATATCAGTTCTCCCAAAAGTGTCGGAGTAATGACCTGAGTCTTGTTATTTATGGCCAGATACCGGTTATTGACAAGCTTCTTTAATATCTCTGCCCTTGTTGCGCTTGTTCCTATACCGCTTCCTTTTATCTGTGCTCTCAGTTCCTCATCTTCAATGAGCTGTCCCGCATTTTCCATCGCAAGTATGATCGAACCGGAGTTGTATCTTTTGGGCGGCGATGTTTCGCCTTCCTTGATCGCTACATCCGATATATCGGACTGTGCACCCTTTTTAACGGCTTTAAGGAAGCCCTCAAGTTTTTCATCGGCATCCTGTTCAAGTTCATCTTCGGATGTTGTCTCTTTCTTTTCGTTGGAAGATGCTGTGTCTTTTTTCTTAAAGAATGAATACTGCATTACCTTAAGATAACCTTCATCAACAAGAGTCTTATAATTCGAAAAGAAACTCTCACTTTCCACAAGTGTTTCCAAAGTGATCTTTTGATATACCGCCGGCTTATAAAATATCGCCAGAAACCTTCTTACTATGACTTCATATACCTTTCGAGATACATCCGAAAGCTTCGCAAGATTGGCAAGCCCCTGTCCCGTCGGGATGATGGCATAGTGATCCGTTATCTGCTTGTCGTTGACATATCTTGAACGGGAAAGCTTTTTGTGAGCATCGCAGTTTAAGATCTCTTCGACAAATGGTCTGACCATATTTATATTCTTTAAACCGTTTAGGTTTTTATAGATCTCTCCGGCCACCGCGCTCGATAAAACTCTCGCATCGGTTCTCGGATAAGTGGTCATCTTTTTTTCATAGAGTTCCTGTGCTATTGAAAGCGTCTGATCGGGACTTATCTTAAACAGTCTGGAACAGTCATT
>CACZSE010000292.1 GCA_902783735.1 uncultured Lachnospiraceae bacterium | reverse complement strand
GACAGTGTAATGACAAATATTACGGCTCCGCCCATGCCGGCTGCTGTCTTGATCTTTTTGGAAACTCCCAAAAAGGGACATAAACCAAGAAACTGACTCAGCACAACATTGCTGACAAGGGACGATCCGATAAGTATGGTAAGAAGTTCTTTGATCTGTAACATCATTCACCATCCTTTCTCTCAGCAAGTTCTTTTTCAATGGCCGCAGCATTTATCTTGGCCGTGGAATCGATATCTTCCTGAGTAAGTTCAATATCGTCATATCTGTTTTCATCACGTCTGTCGGCGCATTCCAGGTTACATCCCATGCAATCTCCGTTACATCCGGACTGGATCTTCGAAACGTCTTTTCCTCTTTTTTGTCCCTCGATCTTAACCTTATTCTGAATGGCGCACAGCAAAGCCAAAACAAAGAATGCACCCGGTGCCATCTTAAAGATACTTATCGGAACAAACCAGTTAAGCTCCGTTCCAAAAAAGCTGCATCCACCCAAAAACTCACGTATGATACCTATGATAGTAAGGGCTATGGTAAAGCCAAGTCCCATGCCGATACCGTCAAACAGACTCGGCAGCATCGGATTTTTGTATGCATATGATTCAGCTCTTCCAAGTATGATACAGTTAACCACTATAAGCGGTATATAGATTCCCAGGGACTTATAAAGCTCGGGAATGTACGCCTGGAGTAAAAGCTGCATCATGGTAACAAACGAAGCTATTATGACAATAAAAGCAGGTATCCTTATCTTGTCGGGTATGACTTTCCTCAACATGGAAATGATAAGGTTACTGAGAGCCAGGACCACTGTCGTTGTAAGTCCCATGCCCAGCCCGTTGTAAGCCGAAGTCGTTACCGCCAGTGTCGGACACATACCAAGCATCAGAACAAGCGTGGGATTTTCCTTTAAGATACCGTTATATAATCTCTCAAGACTCTTACTCATGATCTGCACCTCCCAACATCTTATCGAAATAGTACAGACCGGCATTTACACCTGTAGTTATAGCATTTGTCGTAATGGTCGCACCACTGATGGCATCGATCTCATTTTCCTGCTCGGCGCCTGTCTTCGTATAAACAAAGGTTTCCGCTTTTTTATTCTTAAACTGCGGTTTCAATACCTTTTCAGCTTCCATGCCAAGACCTGCCGTCTCGTTGATCGTAAGTAACGATATCCCGTTTACGGTCCCGTCGTTTCTGACACCCATTGCAAATACGATATCACCACCGTAGCCTTCATGAGTAGTGATCGTAAATACATAACCAAGCTTTTCACCCGAAGAAGAATAAGCCTCTGTCAGTTCATCGATAGAATCGGATACAAAGCCGCCTTCGGAAAGCTTCATCACAGCCATATCCTGTTTAAAATCTCCTGAAGACTTAAAATCTGTTGCATCCTCAAAAACTTCTTTATATGCTGCTTTTTTATCTTCCTCTTCTCTTGCGGCAATGAGATCTTTTGTATTCTCATTAACAAAACCCAGAAGAGATCCCGCAACAACGGTTATGATAAGCAGGATAAGCGTATTCTTAATCATCTCTTTCATCGACGCTCACCCCCTCTTCCAAATGCCTTAGGATAGGTCACCTTCTCTATAAGAGGTACAAGAAGGTTGGCTATGATAATGGAATATGATACCCCTTCTGCGGAAGCTCCGAATACCCTGAATACTCCGGTCAGAAGTCCCAAAATGATACCAAAGACATATTGACCGGCTTTTGTGACAGGTCTGGTAACGTAATCCGTAGCCATGAACCATGCACCCAGCATGATCCCTCCGCCTGCCAGCTGACAAAAGATATAATACGGATTGAACCCATATGGTCCGAATATACCCATAAATATCACAAAGCTTACAAGATATGAAAACGGAACTATCAGATCTATCACGCCCAGTAACAATAAGAAGCATGCTCCTATAAGAATGGCGATCATTGACGTCTCACCGATCGTACCGGGTGTAAAGCCCAGGATCATATCCTGAAGGCTGACCTCCTCACCGTTACGTATAAGCGCAAGCGGTGTTGCCTGACTGTAAGCGTCACATGTAAAATCCGTCATGGCCGCAGGGAATGAGATAACAAGAAAACATCTGGCGGCAAGCGCGGGATTCATGATATTCTGTCCAAGTCCGCCAAAGAGCATCTTTACGACAAATATCGCAAAAAAACCACCCATGGCCGGAATATATAATGCCACACCCGGAGGCATGTTTAGCCCTATCAGCAGTCCCGTAACGACCGCGGAAAGATCTGATATGGTTATCTTTTTCTTTAATACAATACAGCATATAAGCTCGGTCAGAACAGTCGATGCTATGCTGACTCCAATAACAGCAAGACTGTATATTCCGAAGTTGATGATACCGAACACGGTAGTCGGCAAAAGTGCGATCACAACACAGAGCATTATCTTGTCAGTGCTGATCTTTGATCTTATATGCGGATTGGATGACACATTTAACAAATCACCCATGATATTTACCTCTTTTTCTTTGCAAGAATTATCTTTCTCATAGATTTTATGGATTGCGTCAGATTTCTCTTTGCAGGACAAATATAACTGCAGCAACCGCATTCACAGCATTCCATGCCGTTCTTTTTTAAGAAGCCTTCCTCATCACCGTGTTCTGCCATGTCGGAAAGTATCTTGGGAACAACCCTTCCCGGACAAACCTGAGCACAAAGGCCGCAATTTATACATGCTTTTGGAGTTACTTCCGATACCTCATCTCTTGACATGCAAAGAAGTGCGGATGCGGTTTTTGTTGTCGGAACATTAAGATCTATCAGTCCGAATCCCATCATGGGCCCACCTGAAACAATCTTGACCGGCTCATATCTCAGGCCGCCCGCCTTATCTATAAGCTCACTGTAACTCATGCCTACATGAACTCTGAAGTTTTGAGGTTTCCTGATGCAGTCTCCCGTAACGGTAATGATACGTTCCATGAGAGGCATGCCATGTACTACCGCATTGTAAACAGCCACTATGGTATCAACGTTATCTACTATGCATCCGGCATCGGCGGGTAACATCTCGTAATTGATCGCCCTTTTTGTGGTGGCAAATATAAGTTGTCTCTCCGAGCCCTGAGGATATTTTGTCTTAAGGGCTTTTACGAGAATGCGCGGTTCGTCTTTTGTAAGTTTTTTCAATTCTTCGATACAATCAGGTTTATTATCCTCAACCGCAAGGATCCCTTTTGCATTATCAAAGAGCGATAAAATGATCTTTAATCCGTCCACCAGTTTTTGAGGTTCTTCTATCATCCTTCTGTAATCACTGGTCAGATAAGGTTCGCATTCCGCACAGTTGGCTATACAATAGTCTATCTTATCGGGCTCTTTCGGAGAAAGCTTTACATGCGTAGGAAATCCGGCGCCACCCATGCCTACTACCCCTGCATTTTTAATCCTTTCGATTATCTCTTCTTTGGAGAGCTTTGAAGGGTCATCAACCTTATCGTATTCGACTTCCTTATATTGATCGTCATTGGCCACCACAATACTCATGACCATGTCGCCGGTAACGACTCTTCTTGGTTCTATAGCCGTAACCTTACCGCTTACGGATGAATATACGGGTGCCGAAACAAATCCCCCTGCCGATGCCAGCATCTGACCTCTTAAGACAGTATCGCCCTTCTTGACCAAGGCCACGGCAGGCGCACCGATATGCTGACTTAACGGAAAGACGAGTTCCTTTCCCGGCAGAATATCTTCTATGGGTTTGTCCTTCGACAGTTCCTTACCGTCAAAGGGATGTATACCACCCCTGAATGAATGCTTTGCCATAAATTACTCCTATCCCGCATGCATGGATGCACACATATAAATATACTATTTTTACACTGAAAATGCCATAAAAAAATCCCACTTAAGGGATTTATATGTTATTATATTAATGTATGTTAAAAACACGCCAAAGTTTATCCCTTTGTCGATTTTATACAGATGAGGTAAAGTGATGAAAACAATGATTACAACCGTAAACAAAAATGACTGTAAGATAGATCAGGCGCATTTTGATGACCCGTCAACAAGCTTATTCATCGATATAGAAACCACCGGATTATCACCTGAGTATTCTTACATATACCTTATTGGTGTAGCATACTGTAATAATACCAATGACGATATCGAGATCAAGCAGTGGCTTATATCCAATCCTTCCGAGGAAAAAGAGATGCTCGAATCGGTAACCGGTTTTATCAGCTCCTACAAGACAGTCATTCACTTCAACGGAAACAATTTCGATCTGCCATTCATAACAGCCCGCTGTAAAGCAAACGGCATAGATTTCAATTTTGAAAACATGGCAGGAATTGACATTTTCAGACGTGTTTCTTCATTGAAGCACTTCTTAAAGCTTGACAGCTGTAAGCAAAAGAGCATCGAAGCATTTTTAAAAGTAGAAAGAAAGGATGAGCTTAGCGGTAAGGAACTCATAAAGGTTTATCGTGAATATAGTGCTTCCCCGGACTCCGAAAAGGAAAGTATCCTTCTTCTTCATAACCATGATGATGTTCTCGGTATGCTTCGCATCCTTCCCGTTTTAAACTATGCTGATATATTCCAAAACGGTGTTGGGGTAAAGAAGGTTCAGACAAATATATATAACGATGTACTGGGATTGTCCAAAAAGGAACTGATCATTTCCATCGGACTTCCTTCACCTATTCCCGTACCGATCAATTACAATGCAAACGGCTGCTATTTCAGCGCAAAGGATACGGACGGCATCATAAAGGTTCCGCTTCTGCATGAAGAGATGAAATATTTCTATTCAAATTATCAGGATTATTATTATCTTCCCGAAGAAGACGTTGCGGTTCACAAATCCGTATCGGAATATGTTGATAAGGATTTCAGAGAACCGGCCAAAGCTCATAACTGCTATACAAGAAAAGTAAGCGATTACCTTCCGCAGTGGACACCGGTTGAATTTGAGCCTTTCTTTAAGAGGGATTATGATTCATCATTTATCTATTTTGAACTTACAGACGAGATAAAAACGAACAGAGATGCTTTTAAAAAGTACTCGGATCACATACTGAAAATGATGTATAACAGCAAATAACAAAGAGCGGGATCAATTCCCGCTCTTGCTTTTTTCATAGAAGAAATTACCTTTTCTGGTGTATCCGATAGTCTTATAATTCAAAATCTGTTCGGTACTTCCTATAAACAGGATACCGCCGTTCGCCAATGACTTATAAAAATCGCAAAAGACCTTGTCCTTGGCTTCTTCCGTGAAATATATCAAAACATTTCTGCATACGATCAAATGACAATTGGTATAAAACGGATCCTTCAGCAGATTATGTTTTTTAAACTCAACACATTTTTTGATCTCATCACTGATCTGATAAAAATTTCCGTTCTTTTTAAAATATTTAGTCTTATATTCCGGTGGTACGGATGCCAGGCTCTTTTCAGCATAAATACCGATCTTTGCTTTTTCAATGATCTCATCACTCAGATCGGTAGCGATCACCTTGATCTGATTAAGCGGAACATATGCAGATAAAGCCATTACCAGTGAATACGGCTCATCTCCCGTCGAGCATGCCGCGCTCCAGATAGTAAGCCTTTTACCGAATCGCTCGATCAATTGCGGGAAACAATCATCGGTAAGTATTTTCCACTGCTCAGGATTTCTGTAGAACTCGGATACATTTATCGTGATATATTCCAAAAATTCATTCAAAAGCTGCTTGTCTTTCTTTATAAGCGCTATGAAGGTTTCATATCCCGAAGCATTATGTCTGGAAATAAACGAATCGATCCTTCTTTTCATCTGATTCTGTTTATATGAAGACAGATCCACCTGTGTAAGTTTAAGGATCTCACTCACAAAATAATCATAATCAAAAGTCATTAATCATTCTCCCTCGGTAAAATATAATAACTATATTAATTATACTACTATTTTCAAAATAAGGTCAAAATAAATCTGTTTACATGAACCTTTATCATTGAATTAATATACAATATCATGTGTAACAGAATATTTTTATATACAAAATAGCGCGTACGACCGATCAGTCATACGCGCCCTTGTAAATCTTTTTGATATTCAGATTACTCTTCTACGCCTTCTTCGATGGCTTTATCGATATCTACAGATACAACATCTGCATCCTCTTCAGCCTTCTCTTCAACTTCGGGCTCCATAAGAGCTTTAACGCTAAGACTGATCTTCTTATCTTCAAGATTGAAGTCTACTATCTTAGCTGTAACTTCTTCACCAACCTTAAGAACATCAGAAGGTTTCTCAATATGGTCCTTAGAGATCTGAGATACATGGAGGAGTGCATCAACTCCGCCTCCAAGCTCTATAAATGCTCCGAATTCAGTCATACGTGCAACCTTACCGGTCACTACGGTACCTACGGCAAATCTTGATTCAGCATCCTTCCAGGGATTCTCATCCTCGAACTTGCATGAAAGAGCGATCTTTCCGCCGGCGATATCCTTGATAAATGCCTTAACCGTATCTCCAACCTTAAATACTTTCTTGGGATTCTCAACTCTTCCCCAGCTCATCTCAGAGATGTGAAGGAGTCCGTCTGCTCCGCCGAGATCTATAAATGCACCAAAATCTGTAACATTTTTAACTTTTCCTTCGATAACATCACCAACGTTGATCTTTTCGAAGAGCTCCTTCTGAGCTTTTTCTCTCTCAGCCGAAAGAAGCATGCGTCTGTTACCGATGTAACGTCTCTTTCTGGGATTGTATTCGGTAACTACAAATTCAATTTCCTGACCTTCGTACTTTGTAAGATCCTTTTCGTAAGAATCAGAAACAAGACTTGCGGGAATGAATATTCTTACTTCGTCTACAACAACACAAACACCGCCGTCAAGTACCTGAGTAACCTTAGCCTTGAGAACTTCCTGATTGTTGAATGCGTCTTCGATCCTCTTGTTGCCTTTCTCGGCAGCAAGTCTCTTGTAAGAGAGTAATACCTGACCTTCGCTGTCATTCACCTTTATAACCTTAACTTCCATGGTATCGCCAACCTTGGCAACGGTCGTAAGGTCTAAATTCGACTCATT
>CACZSE010000291.1 GCA_902783735.1 uncultured Lachnospiraceae bacterium | reverse complement strand
GACGGAAAAGTAAATCTCATGGTCATGGCAACCGACGAAGCACAAAAGAAGGGTGCTCATGCCGGCAACCTTATTAAAGCCGTTGCTTCGATCGTGGGCGGTGGCGGCGGCGGTCGTCCGAACATGGCTCAGGCCGGAGGAAAGAATCCGGCAGGAATAGATGAATGCCTCGCAAAGACAGCCGAAGTTCTGGCTGAACAGATTTCCTGAAACCGGGCATAACAGATTCTGTTTATAGATAATATATCAGAGGTTTCATGATAAGAAAGATTGCAAAGATATTGATGATCATAGCTGTAGTTATAGTTTCTTTTGTTTGTATTGTCCTGCTCTTTTTGAATTTCTGGCCCGGTATCGGCAAGGTTCCGGATAAGAAAGCAAAAGAAGAATATGCGCGTCGGACCGAATATTTTTATGACGGATCGTTTCACAATCAGAAAGATGTTCCGGTCATGAGTGTCGAACAGGACGTCAAGAGTGACAGGTTAAAGCCGAAGGGACAGATACCCGTCATTAAGTCGGAACATGTGGATCAAGGTCAGACAGGAAAGCTTTACGTTACGTGGCTGGGACATTCGTCAATACTTGTACAGATGGGTGAGAAGAATATCCTTATCGATCCCGTCTTCAGTAAGTATTCGTCACCTGTCGGGTTTACCGGAGTCAAACGTTTTTCCGAGGTTCCTATTAAAACCGAAGATTTTCCGGATATCGATATTCTGCTGCTATCTCATGATCATTATGATCATCTCGACTATAAGACCATCAAAAAGATCGATGAGAAGGTTTCAACCTATGTTGTTCCTCTTGGAGTTGAGAGTTATCTTAAGGGCTGGGGCATAGACGAGAGCAAGATAAAGAATATGGCCTGGTATGAAGAACTGAATTTCGGAGATCTTGTTGTAACAGCCACACCGGCAAAGCATTATACCGGTCGAAATCCCTTTAAGAGAAATGTCGCATGGTGGTGCGGCTATCATTTAAAGGACCCTTATCATACGGTATATTACAGCGGTGACGGTGGATACTGCGATAATTTTGAAGAGATTCATGAGAAGCTTCCTCCAATAGATCTTGCGCTCATGGAGTGCGGTCAGTATGGTAAAGGATGGCCGAACATTCATATGTTCCCCGAAGAGACTGTAACTGCGGTTAAGGAACTGGATGCAAAATGGTTCATTCCCGTTCATTGGGGAGCGTACAGTATATGCTATAACTCATGGGATGATTCGGTTGTAAGATCTTCGGTAGAAGCAGAAAATAAGGGAGTTTGTCAGGCTACTCCCAAGATAGGCGAACGAGTCGACTATGACGATATTGCTTCCTACACCGAACATTGGTGGGAAGGAATAGAATAAATTTTCAAAATACTGTTGACGAACGCTGAAAAATAGATATAATAATACTGTGTGTATTCACAAATAACCTGAATCAGTCGAAAAACTATACAGGACTGAAGGGAGGTCAAGCCAGGTGTCAAGTGTTATCGTAAAAGAGAACGAAACTTTAGATAGCGCATTACGTCGTTTCAAAAGAAGCTGCGCAAAGGCAGGTATCCAGCAGGAGATCAGAAAGCGCGAGCACTACGAAAAGCCCAGCGTAAAGCGTAAGAAAAAATCTGAAGCTGCCAGAAAGCGCAAGTACAACTAATACAGATTTTTAAAGCCCTTGATCATATCAAGGGCTTTTTGTATGTGTAAAACAACGACGCTTTACGGATGTGTGATCATCTGTTTGGGGCAATGTTGCAGTTGTTGCATATTTATTTTACAATAACAAAAACAACTGTTGCATTCCGACACAAGACGATACAGTATTTATCATCAAAAATTAGGCAAAGGGTTCAGATCCTCTATGTTAGTTTGGTTTATTATATTTATAATAATATGCATATTTATCGCGATCATAAGCAGTATTGCAGACAATAACCGTTTTATTGTCAGCGATCATGAATTGACCTCCGATAAGATCAAAAAGGATTGTACCATTGCATTTCTTTCGGATCTGCACAGCAATTCCTTCGGAAAAGGCAACATTAAGCTTATCGAGGCCGTAAAAGCATCAAAACCCGATATTATCATCATGGGTGGAGATATGGTCACTTCCATTGCGGGAGAAACCGAAGAAAAAAGAATGGATATTGCCGTAAATCTGACAAAGGCATTATCTGATTACAGGATATATTACGGCATAGGGAATCATGAATACCGGATGTTCCTCTACAGAGAGGATTTTGAAGACAATTTCGATATCCTGATGAGGAGGCTTAAGGAAAACGGTGTTCATGTTCTAAGAAACGAAAAAGAACATATAGATGAATTCAATATTGATATACAGGGACTTGAGATTGAAAGAAGATACTATAAGCGTGGTATAAAGGTGATCATGGAAGATGATTATCTGACAAGCCTTATCGATAAACCCGATCCTGAATCTTATAAAATATTAATGGCTCATAATCCGGAATTCTTTGAACAGTACGCAAAGGTAGCGGATCTTGTGCTCTCGGGACATTTTCACGGAGGTATAGTCAGACTACCTTTTGTCGGAGGTGTCATCTCTTCGAGACTCAGTCTGTTCCCGAAATATGACGGCGGCAGATACGATGGATACGGCGCTGCAATGATAGTCAGCAAAGGTCTGGGCAGTCATACCATCCCGCTTAGGGTGTTTAACCCTTGTGAGTTGTGCGTGATAAAGCTCAAAAAGATCTGACTTTTATAAATTTGACTTGAAAAAACATACTACATTTTGTACAATAGATGAGTGTGAAATGCACATTGACCACAATATATAGGGCGAGAGGTAGTTATGGCCATTGAAGTCAGATTGAAGGTGTTTGAAGGTCCGCTGGATCTGTTGCTTCATCTTATTGAGAAGAATAAAGTAGATATATACGATATCCCTATCGTGACCATCACGGAGCAGTATCTTGATTATATCCGCAAGATGGAAACGGAGGATATGAACATCATGAGTGAATTTTTGCTCATGGCTGCGACATTGCTCGATATCAAATGCAAGATGCTCCTACCCAAGGAAGTAAATGAAGACGGTGAGGAAGAAGATCCCAGAGCCGAACTTGTTCAAAAACTTCTTGAGTACAAGCTGTATAAATATATGTCCTTTGAACTTAAGGATATGCAGATGGGTGCACAGAGATTCATATATAAACATGAGACACTGCCTGATGAAGTTAAGAAATTTCAGCCCCCGATAGATTATGATCATCTTATCGGTGAGATCAATCTGCAGAGCTTACATCGTATCTTCAGGGAGACTCTTAAGAGAAAAGAAGACAAGATCGATCCTATAAGAAGTCAGTTCGGAAATATCGAAAAGGACGAGATCGAGCTTGACGACAAGACCAGATATATAAAGGATTATATTCTTGAACATGACACATTAAGCTTCAGGGATCTTCTTGAAAGACAGAACAGTAAGATGGAGATCATTGTTACATTTTTGGTCGTACTTGAACTTATCAAGGTTGGTATCATTCTTATCGCTCAGGACAATATTTTTGATGATATACTCATAACCGTTGCGGAGGATGCCCCGGAAAAGATGGCATTCATAGATCTCGAGACGGTTATCTGATACATTTAAGAGGTTGATTTATGGAATTGGACAGACAGGAAGCTGTCATAGAGGCGGTTCTTTTTTCCATGGGGGAATCCGTTAAGATATCAAAGCTTGCGGAACTTACCGAGACAACTCCTTCACAGGTAACAAAGATCGTCGAGAAGATGAAAAAAAAGATGGAATCCGCAAATCGCGGCGTGACTATCACACAGGTAGGCGATGCTTATCAGATGTGCAGTAAGCCCGAGATGTACGATTATCTCATAGATATCACCAAATCCGAAAGAAAATATACTCTTACGGATACTGTGCTCGAAACGCTTTCTATTGTTGCTTACAAACAGCCTGTTACCAAGGGCGATATAGAAAAGATCAGAGGTGTCGACTGTTCACATGCGGTTAACAAACTCATTGAACTTGACCTTATAAAAGAACTGGGCAGACTGGATGCGCCCGGAAGACCCATTCTGTTTGGCACCACGGAACAGTTTTTAAGAAGTTTTGGCGTAAAATCGTTGGATGATCTTCCGGAGGTCAGTCAGGTTCAAAAGGAAGAATTCAGAGAACAGGCAGAGCAGGAGGTTTCACTTCAGCTCAATATATGATAAAGTGGAGATAGGATGATTTCTAAAGAAGAAGCAAAGAATGAACTTAGAAAAGCCGGATACCATGTTGTAGATGACAATTCGGTAATAACGGTTCTCATAAAGGAAACGGATCCGATCAAAAAGACGGTCAGCAACGTCAGAGAATTACTTCTCTCGAAGGATTATCACGCCAGCTTCGCGGTAAAGCAGGATTCATTTGCCGGTATGGAGGAAGAGGATACGGGCAAAAACTTCGACGACGATATAATTGATCTGGATGAGGGCGATCTGGATATGCTATTGGGTGAGGACAGTGTTCAGATGTCATTGGAAGACCTGGGTATGGATATGTCTTAGGGAGCGTCGGATGACAAACAAAAAGCCAAATGATCCTAAAATCAAATATGGTCTTAAACGCAGACTCAGAGTCATGACTGTTGTCCCG
This sequence comes from uncultured Lachnospiraceae bacterium, assembly GCA_902783735.1. Classification (GTDB taxonomy): domain Bacteria; phylum Bacillota; class Clostridia; order Lachnospirales; family Lachnospiraceae; genus Colinaster. The sequence goes on along the minus strand of CACZSE010000291.1, from coordinate 5,606 downwards.
ATCATTCTTATGGGACTTGTGGTTGCGATTCTGGGTTATTATGTTTATTTAAACACTATAAAGCTTGAAGTAAGACGAAATCTCAGTAATGCGGCGCAGAGCGTAAGTCTGTTCTATGATACATCCTACCCCGGAGATTATTCCGCCGAAAAATATGATGACGGAACGTACACCTTATATAAAGGCGGCGTGGATATCAGTTCGACTCAGCCGGTATTGGATGAGTTTACCGAGAAGACCAAGGCGAAGATAACGCTTTTTTACCTCGATATCAGGATGCTGACCACTGTTACCGGCCCGGATGGGAACAGGGGCTTATATACCATTTCGAACAGGACGGTATCGGATGCTGTTATAAACGGGCAAAAAGAAGCTTTTTACGATAATATCACCATTGACGGTGTCAGATATTTTACCGCATATATACCTTTGTTCAATTCGGACGGCAAATGTATCGGTATGCTTTCGGCGGGCAAACCTGCCATTGAGGTGGAACAGGAGAGCAGAAGAGCACTTCTGTGGGTTCCCATAGCTACCTTCTTCATGGTACTGTTTGCGATAGTTTTTTCTTCCTTCCCCGCAAACAGTATTGTTAAAGCCATAAATGAAGAAAAGAAGTTTTTGAGTGAGATATCAAAGGGAAACCTGAATGCTTCACTTCAAAAGGATATCACTGAACGAACGGACGAACTTGGCGATATGGGAAGGTTTTCGAGAGGTGTTCAGAAATTTTTGAGAGACATGATCGAAAGAGATACTCTTACGAGGCTGTATACCCGCCGCGTCGGTGCCAGCAAGATCGCCTATACACAGTCTCAATTCAACCAGGCAGGAGTAAAGTATTGTGTCTGCATGGGTGATATCGACTTCTTTAAGAAGTTTAACGACAATTACGGACATGACTGCGGAGACCTGGTGCTCAGAGACATTGCCTCAATATTTAACGAATTTATGTTAGGCAAGGGATTTGCCGTAAGATGGGGCGGAGAGGAATTTCTTATCATATTTGAGGACGCCGACCTTGGAAAGGCTCTGACGCAGCTTCGGACTTTAAGGCAAAAAGTGCTGGATCATGTGCTTGAATATGAAGGAGAGAAGCTGAGAGTTACCATGACCTTCGGTCTTACACAGGGCGACACAAGAGATATAGAGGATATCATAAAAGATGCGGATGAGCTTCTTTATCTTGGTAAACAGAACGGCAGAAACAGGATAGTAACGCCCGATGATGTAAAAGATATTACCGTAGATCCCGATCAGAAAGAACTTCTGGAGATCAGAGAAAAATAAAAACAAAAAATTAAATATTTGCATAAATAAGAGGAAGAAACGGCTTTTTCTTTCTCTTTTTTTGTGATATAATTTAAATCGGTGCGGTTTGGCTTCTTATAGGAAGCTTTTATGCATAAATTTTTATAATTTTTATATACGGAGGGCTTTTTAATGAGTACTACTACAAGCGCGAGCGGACGTATTTCTGCTCTGCTCGATGAGAACAGTTTCGTTGAAATCGGCGCCAAGGTTACGGCCAGAAACACTGATTTCAATCTGAAACAGGCTAAGACTCCTTCTGACGGTGTAGTTACCGGTTACGGAGTAATCAATGGCAATCTCGTGTATGTGTATGCTCAGGATGCTTCTGTTTTGGGCGGAAGTGTCGGCGAGATGCATGCTAAAAAGATTGTCGGACTCTATGATCTGGCTATTAAGACCGGTGCACCTGTAATCGGGCTTATTGATTCTGCCGGATTGAGACTTGAGGAGGCATGCGATGCGTTAAATGCATTTGGTGAGATCTACGCAGCGCAGGCAGCTGCTTCAGGAGTCATTCCTCAGATCACTGCAGTATTCGGTTCATGCGGTGGAGGATTGGCGCTCATTCCTACACTTACCGATTTCACATTCATGGAGGAAAACAAGGCTAAACTGTTTGTTAACTCTCCGAATGCGATCGAAGGAAACACTGCACAGAAGTGCGATACCGCTTCTGCAAAATTCCAGTCTGAAGAAGCAGGCATTGTTGATGTTGTTGCCGATGAAGCTACGATCTATGCTCAGATCCGTGAACTTGTCAGCATCCTTCCCGCAAACTGCGATACAGACACTTCTTTTGTTGAGTGTGAAGATGATCTCAACAGACTTTGTGACGGAATAGAGAATGCTGTTGCCGATACTTCTATCGCAATCTCCATGATCGCCGACGATAATGCTTTCTTTGAGACAAAGGCTGCATATGCAAAGGATATGGTAACAGGATTTATCAAACTTAACGGTGCCACGGTTGGTGTTGTGGCCAACAGAACCGCTATATACGATGAAGAAGGCAAAGAGACAGAAAAGTTCGACGAAGGACTTTCTGCAAAAGGATGTGAGAAGGCAGCGTCATTTGTTAATTTCTGTGATGCATTTGAGATTCCCGTCCTCACTCTTACAAACGTTTCGGGATTTAAAGCATGCAAGTGCTCTGAACAAAAGCTCGCCAAAGCTGCTGCAAAGCTTACTTATGTATTTGCAAATGCTACGGTTCCTTCAGTTAATGTTGTTATCGGAAAGGCTTACGGAACAGCATACAGCATCATGAATTCAAAAGCGCTCGGTGCTGACATGACATTTGCCTGGGACAGCGCTTCTATCGGCATGATGGATTCAAAGCTTGCCGCTAAGATCATGTGCGACGGCAAGGGTGTGGAAGATATCGATGCTTGCGCTAAAGAATACGAGGCACTTCAGAACAGTATTGAAGCTGCTGCAGCAAGAGGTTATGTTGATACTATCATTGCTCCGGCTGAGACACGTAAGTATCTCATAGGTGCTTTCGATATGCTCTTCACAAAGGCAGTTGATACAGTTGCCAAGAAGCACGGCGCAGTACTGTAGAAAGGACGGTCCTTATGGTTTATATACATATAGCTGAAAGCATGTCTGATCTGATGGCTACGGCAGGTATGAATATGCTCCTTGGTATGGGAACCGTATTCTGTGTACTTATACTTATCATGTTTGTCATTTCTTCTTTCAAGCTTCTGGGTAATCTTGAGAAAAAGCCCGAAAAGAAAGAAGATGTTAAGACAAGCGTAGACAAAGCTGTTGATCAGATAGTTGCCGGCGAAGAAGCTCAGGACGATACGGAACTCATCGCGGTTATAAGTGCTGCGATAGCTGCATACGAAGGCAGTACCGGTGGTTCAGGGAGCGGATACGTTGTACGTTCTATAAGAAGAATAAGATAATATATTTTGGAGGATTTTAAGATGAAAAATTATACCATTACAGTTAATGGCAATGTATATGATGTTGTTGTCGAAGAAGGTGCTTCAGGCAGCGCTCCCGCAGCAGCACCCAAGGCTGCTCCCAAGGCAGCACCCAAGGCGGCTCCCGCAGCAGCACCCAAGGCAGCTGCAGGTGCAGGCAGCATAAAGGTTGAGGCCGGTGCTGCAGGTAAGGTATTCAAGATTGAAGCAAGCGTTGGTCAGGCTGTTAAGAAGGGTGATGCAGTTGTTATCATCGAAGCCATGAAGATGGAGATACCTGTTGTTGCTCCTCAGGATGGTACTGTAGCAAGCATTGATTGTTCTGTGGGCGATCCTTGTGAAGCAGGTGCATGCCTCGCAACTCTCAACTGATCGATCATTTATAATGCTACAGCCCGAAAGAGAATTGCCTGCAATATGATCAGGAATTTTCGGGAAAATATTTTGGAGGAAAAACAAAATGGGTTATATAACAAATACGCTTGATAATCTGGTTCACCAGACAGCGTTTTTCAATTTGGAAGTTGGAAATTATATAATGATCGCTGTTGCATGTTTTTTCCTGTTTCTTGCTATCAAGAAGGAGTATGAGCCATTGCTTTTGCTCCCGATTGCATTTGGTATGTTACTGGTAAACATCTATCCCGATATCATGATGTCATTCCATGACTCACCGAACGGTGTCGGCGGATTATTATACTATTTCTACATTCTTGATGAGTATGCGATACTTCCATCGCTCATCTTTATGGGTGTCGGCGCTATGACAGACTTCGGTCCGCTCATTGCCAACCCTAAGAGCTTCTTGCTCGGTGCTGCAGCTCAGTTTGGTATCTTTGCTGCATACTTCGGAGCTATCTGGATGGGATTCAATAATAAAGCTGCTGCAGCTATATCTATCATTGGTGGCGCAGACGGCCCCACATCGATATTCCTTGCAGGTAAGCTTCAGCAGACAGACCTTCTTGGTCCTATAGCTGTTGCGGCATATTCTTATATGTCACTTGTTCCGATCATTCAGCCTCCGATCATGAAGGCACTTACAACGGAAAAGGAGAGAAAGATCAAGATGGATCAGCTTCGTCCTGTATCTAAGCTTGAGAAGATCCTCTTCCCTATTATAGTTACTATTGTGGTTTGTCTTATACTTCCCACAACCGCTCCTCTTGTAGGTATGCTCATGCTTGGTAACCTTTTCAAGGAGTCGGGAGTTGTAAGACAGCTTACCGATACGGCTTCAAATGCGTTGATGTACATCGTAGTTATTCTTCTCGGTACATCAGTTGGCGCTACTACGAGTGCTCAGGCATTCTTAAATCTCGCAACGATAAAGATCGTTGTTCTCGGACTTATAGCTTTTGCATTTGGTACCGCAGCCGGTGTTATATTCGGAAAGATCATGTGTGTTCTTACACATGGTAAAACAAACCCGCTTATCGGCTCTGCAGGAGTTTCGGCAGTTCCGATGGCAGCACGTGTATCTCAGAAGGTTGGAGCTGAAGCAGATCCTACAAACTTCTTACTGATGCATGCTATGGGACCCAATGTTGCCGGAGTTATCGGTACTGCTGTTGCAGCCGGAACATTTATGGCAATATTCGGAATCTTTTGATAAATCTCATTATTCTATGAAGGAGAAATAAAATGGCTAAGAAAGAAACAAAAAATGAGGCTGTCGCTGCTGCAAAGCCTGTAGGCATAATGGAAACCGTCCTTCGTGATGCGCATCAGTCGCTTATTGCTACTAGAATGCCCACAGAGGTTATGCTTCCTATAGTAGATACAATGGATAAAGTAGGCTACCACGCTGTAGAGTGCTGGGGAGGTGCTACATTCGATGCTTCGCTTCGTTTCCTTAAGGAAGATCCATGGGAGAGATTAAGAAAGCTTCGTGACGGCTTTAAGAATACCAAACTTCAGATGCTCTTCAGAGGACAGAACATCCTTGGATATCGTCCTTATGCAGATGATGTTGTATATGCTTTCGTTGAGAAGTCTATCGCAAACGGTATTGATGTTATCAGAATATTTGACTGTCTGAATGATATAAGAAACCTTCAGGCAGCCGTAGATGCTACAAACAAGATCAAGAAGCAGGAAGGAAGAGGAGAATCCCAGATCGCTCTTTCTTACACACTTGGTGATGCTTATACACTTGAGTACTGGGCTGACATGGCTAAGAAGATCGAGGAGATGGGTGCAGATTCACTTTGTATCAAAGATATGGCTGGTCTCCTTGTTCCCTACAAGGCTGCAGAACTTGTTAAGACTCTTAAAGAGAGCACAAAGATCCCTGTACAGCTTCATACACATTACACCTCAGGTGTTGCTTCAATGACATACCTTAAGGCTGTT
>CACZSE010000290.1 GCA_902783735.1 uncultured Lachnospiraceae bacterium | reverse complement strand
GCGAAAACATTTAACCATTCTATGCCTTTACTCTTAATATCTTCCCCCAGGCCGGCACGTATCATAGATGAAAACCAGCCGCCGTTACCGTTGGGTGAGAGTGCAAGTGAATCCTCCGACTCTATCAGGAAGTTTCCTTCAAGATCTACTGCAGGAGCCATCGCCTGAACAAAAAATCTTACGTAATCGCTGTCATAACCGAAAAAGTCATGATCTTTAAAGAAATTCTGAGTCTCTTCGTTGTTTTTTTCGCTTGTCATTATATAAAGCGGTATCTTTGCATCAGTCTGTTTAGTTACGTCCATCAGATTCCTGATAAGCTGTTCAAAGATATAAAGCGGCTTACTCTCACCGACATCATACATTCCCTTAGCTTTATCAAAGCCAAGTCTTGTACCCTGTCCTCCGGCAAGAAGGATCGCTCCGACTTTACCTTCTTTTATGGCTTTTGTACCCAGTCTTTCATATTCTTCTTTTCTTTTTTCTATCTGAGGTATCTCAACTGCCGCAAGAGGCTCAAATACTCCCCTGTCCTGATGATAGTCCTTTATGAGATCAAGATATGACCAATCAAGATCCTCGATCTGTTTTTCAAGTCTTTGCGGAATCTGCTTATCGATAAGTCCCGAAAGATATTTCTGATTTGTTTCTTTGATCTTATTAATTGTTTCGGTATTCATAATTCCCCTTCACTGTAACCACTTTAACTATGAGACATTAAAATCTTAAGCAATGAGCTTATTTATACTTCCTTTTAAGTATAAAACAGTCACCCATAGAAATCAAAGTAATTCTATGGATGACTGTAACTGTTATGTATTATATCTGATTATGTTGCTAAATGACTTTTATCCCTTACAGGATCAATGCCACTCCCATTCACGTACTTCCGGAAGATCAACACCGTACTCAGCAATATACTGGTCGTGTGCTACAAGTGTATCACGCATCTTCTGAAGCAGATAAGCACCTCTGTTACCGAGCTGTGGAAGATGATTGATGATATCCATTACAAGATGGAATCTGTCAATCTCATTCTGAACACGCATATCGAAAGGCGTTGTGATGGTACCCTCTTCAAGGTATCCGTGTACGCTTAAGTTACGATTCTCACGCTCATATGTAAGCTCGTGGATAAGCTTCGGATATCCGTGGAAAGCAAAGATTATAGGCTTATCCTTTGTGAATAATGCATCATACTCAACATTTGTAAGACCATGAGGATGCTTGCTGTGATCTTCAAGTTTCATAAGGTCTACGATGTTGACAAAACGTATCTTGATCTCAGGAAGGTTGTCACGAATGATAGTAACGGCTGCCAAAGCTTCCTTTGTAGGTGTATCACCACAGCATGCAAGAACAACATCCGGCTCTTCGCCCGCGTCGTTGCTTGCCCAATCCCAGATACCGATACCCTGTGTACAATGCTTAACAGCCTGCTCCATTGTAAGCCACTGATGGCTGGGATGCTTAGATGCAATGATAACATTGACATAGTTCTTACTTCTGATACAGTGATCGAAGCATGAAAGCAAACAGTTAGCATCCGGAGGAAGATACATACGAACAACGTCTGCCTTTTTATTTGCAATATGGTCAAGGAAACCGGGATCCTGATGAGTGAATCCGTTATGGTCCTGCTGCCATACGTTTGATGTCAGAATAAGGTTAAGAGACGCGATCTCTTCTCTCCAATAAAGATCGTTACATACCTTTAACCACTTTGCATGCTGCGCACACATTGAATCTACTACTCTGATAAATGCCTCATATGAAGCGAAGAATCCGTGACGACCTGTAAGAAGGTATCCTTCCAGCCAGCCTTCGCACATATGCTCAGAAAGATATGAATCCATGATCCTTCCGTCATAAGCAAGATCTTCGTCAGCCTCATGATACTGCGCATTCCAGTCTCTCTTTGTCTCTTCAAATACCTTGTAGAGACGGTTAGACATTGTCTCATCGGGACCAAAGATACGGAAATTCTTAGATTCCTTATTGAGCTTGAATATATCTCTTACAAATCCGCCAAGCTCTATCATGTCCTGCTTTTCAACTGCACCGGGGGCAGGAACTTCTACGGCATAATCCCTGAAATCGGGAAGTCTCAGATCACGAAGTAACTTACCGCCGTTTGCATGAGGATTTGCTGATATCCTTCTGTCACCCTTAGGTGCTATATAGCGGTACTTTTCAAGGAGCTGACCCTGCTCATCGAAGAGTTCCTCGGGCTTATAGCTGAGAAGCCACTCTTTTAACAGATCAACATGCTCAGGCTTTTCCATTGTGATCGGAACCTGGTGAGCTCTGAAAGAACCCTCAACCTTAAGTCCGTCAACATATTTAGGACCTGTCCATCCCTTGGGAGTACGAAGTACTATCATGGGCCAGAAAGGACGCTCTGTATTTCCGTCTTCTCTTGCAGCTTTCTGAATAGCCTTGATCTGCTCTATGCATGAATCGACAGCAGCAGCCATCTCTTTATGCATTGTCATCGGATCGTCGCCCTCAACAAATACGGGCTTCCATCCGTAACCATGGAACAGGCTGGCAACTTCCTCATGAGTGATATGAGAAAGGACCGTCGGGTTGCTGATCTTATATTCATTGAGATGCAATATAGGAAGAACAGCTCCGTCATTGGCTGCATTAATAAATTTATTTGAATGCCAAGCAGTGGCAAGAGGTCCTGTTTCTGCCTCTCCGTCACCAACGATAACCGTAGCGATCAGGTCCGGATTATCAAATACGGCACCAAAAGCATGTGCTATTGAATATCCAAGTTCACCGCCTTCGTTGATCGAACCGGGTGTTTCGGGCGCAACGTGGCTTGAAATACCTCCCGGGAACGAGAACTGCTTGTTTAACTTTTTAAGACCCTCAAGATCTCTGCTGATGTTCGGATATACTTCGCTGTATGTTCCCTCAAGATATGAGTTGGCTACAAAGAAGTTTCCGCCATGTCCGGGACCCGAAATAAGTATCATGTCCAGATCGTACTTATTGATAGCACGATTCATGTGTGCATATACAAAGTTCTGTCCGGGAACTGTACCCCAGTGTCCAACGATCTTCTTTTTGATCTGATCTCTGGTAAGGGGCTCTCTGAGCATTGGATTGTCCAAAAGATACAACTGGGTTGCAGCAATATAGTTAGCTGCACGCCAATATGCATTCAGATCTGACAAATACTGCTCGGTTG
>CACZSE010000289.1 GCA_902783735.1 uncultured Lachnospiraceae bacterium | reverse complement strand
TTTACTAAATCATGCATTAGCGAAAAGTTAAATATTTAACAAAATATTGCCAACGAGATATCAAGATGTTGATGCAGCACATGAGGGTCTACAATATATAGTTTAGTCGGCAAAAAATATCAAATAGTGCAAGTTCTGAAATATGCATGCATTTCTATGCGTTATGTAAACTGCAAAAATCGTTGATTTGCAGGAAATCCTGCAGCCTGATTTGAGCCATGATTGAACACAATTACGGCAGATACAGAGTTTAAAGGCATCTGGCGCTGCAAAGACTCTGAAATATGCATATTTGGAAACACGTGTGATATTTTGCGGGATCGCTTTTTAAATCGAATAAAACAGTTAAAAACTTTCGCTAAAACATGATTTAACTAATCACCGGCAACTCAGATTTGAAACATATCGATTAAAATGTTAATATACACTTTGGTTAACAACGAATATAAGGATTATTTTATGAAGATTAAAAGATATGGAATTGTTTTTTTGCTTTTTATCGTTCTGTTCCTGAACGGATGTGAAAAAAACAATGGTAACAATGAAAAAGAAGAACTGATTGAAGAGACGGGGCAAAATGTTTCGGTAGAGATCGAGAATATTGAAGATCTGGACACAGAGACTTCTGCTGTTGAAGATGCGCCGGTGTCTGATAAGAATCCCATAAAGGTAGCAGTTGTAGGTTCGGTTTCGGAAGATCTTCTTAAAGAAGCAAATAAAGAACTTTCCTTCAGTGATCATACGATCGAAGTGATCAGGTGTGAGGATTATGACCGCCCCAATGAATTGGTCCTGTCGGGTGAAGCCGATGCTTCTTTATATGAAAATGAGGTGTATCTGGAAACATATAATAAGAAGAATGCAACTGACTTGGTGATCGCTGAACGTTCATATTTTGAGCCGCTTGCTCTATATGGGGGAAAAATTACCGATCTGAATGATATTAATAACTCCGATACGGTTGCGATCCCTTCCGGCGATATAAATATGGCCAGATCATTGTATCTTTTGCAGCAAAAAGGTCTCATCGAGTTAAAGGAAGGTGCTTCTTATCAGGCATCTGCAGAAGACATCGTATCCAATCCGCACAATCTGAGATTTGAGTCATACAGTATTGAAGACGGATTTCCCGATAGCGAAAAATACAGCCTTATCATATGTGATCACAACAGGGCGATGTTAAAAGGTATAGATCCGGCACAGGCTCTCGGAGAAGAAAACCGCAATTCTGAGTTACTTGATATGTTTTCAATATGTCTGGTAACTGCAAAAGACCGTCTTACTTCTCCGAAGATAAAAGAGCTGTCAAAAGCGTTAAACAGCGATTATGTAGAAGATCATATCGCCGGGACTTATCATAATTCCGTTGTAGATTACAGATAGATCTACAGCTTTAATTCCAGACAGGCATTAAATGACGGCTTAATGATATGACATTGTTCTTTTGGCAGACATACAAAGACATCCGTATTTTTATTCATCAGACTGAAAATGGGAGAAAACCTCAGACGGAGTCGGCCTGTTTCACATCTGCTTATCAGCTTTTCGTTCAGATTGACTTCGAATCTGTCATTGGTAAGTGATATATCATGAAGATCGAGGAACTTATACTTTCTACCGCCTTCATAAGCATAAATGATCACTCTGCCACGCATGATCCACAAAAGCATAATAAGTATGATCATCACGACAACAGATGAACCGGCAGCGATCAGGACAGCCTGATTTGCGATCCCGGTTTTTTCTTTATATGAGAAGGATTTCTCTGCATTGCTGTCGGATTCGTACTGATCCAGCGGCTTTGCGGTTAGTGGCAATTCGTTTTCTCTGATAATGGTTTCCCTATCCAACCTGTTTTCGGGATCTGTATCCTTTTTTGGTTTTGGCTTTGCTGCTGCGCTTACAGGTGAGGGCGACGGCAGAGGCTTCAATGTCGGCGCCGGCTTTAGATCCGAAACTTTGACCTCTTTTGTTACGGGTGAAGGCGATGGTGCTGAAAGCGTGACAGCCTCTAAGATGTCTTCATCTGTCTCATCCGGTGTTTTGTCCTCATCCAAGTCGTCTTCATCGTTCCCATCCTCACTGTGATCATCTTTTTCCGACTCATCATCAGACGGAAGATCCTGCACTGCTTCTTCATCATTAGTCACCTCAGGCGTGGGCTTTTGCGGTGAGATCGTGGGTTCTGCCGGATTTGATGGTGATGTAGGCTTAATGTTTTCTATCTCAAAATAATAAGATGCGTGGTTATGAACGCTGTCTCTTACGATCACTCTGTATTCACCGTTTTCTTTTATCGTAAAGGTGTTTTGATCTGTCCAGCTTTTTCCTCCGTCAAAAGAATATGCATATTCATCAAGCCCGCTGCTGCCATTGTACTCATCCGGTGTATCTTCAGCTGTTACCGTTACCGTTACATATGATGAATCCTCACTGTAAATACATTCCACCGATCTGATATCGGGCATGAGCCTGTCTATGTTGGTAATGCTTATGGTGATCGGATCACAGATAAGATCGTCGGGAAGTATGGGGGTGACTGTATAATCACCGTTTCTCATGACAATATATGTGTTGCTTTTTAATGGCTTTCCGTCTACAAGATAGTCTAAATTACTAAGATCGGCATTGTATGAGGGATTGACCGCCATGACAAGGTAGCATTCTCTGTCCCATTCGGTTGAAGTCTGTATAACATAGAAAGTACCTATGGGCCTGTTGTCGGGAATATAACAATAAGTGTTTTCGTTGCTGCAATGGGGACCGTGTACATGATAAAGATCGTGGATAATGTCTCTCGGAGCCGCTAAAGAAACGAAATTCAATGAAAAGAAAACGATTGCAGATATAAATGTTGATAATAATATTTTTTTAAGCATAATGATCCTTTCGCGCTTATATAGCCTTAATTGTATCTACTATGCTTAAACGAGATCCATTTACAATGAAAAATGATAATCCAACAGAAGAAAACTGTCCATATAAAAGTGCTATTTTATAGAAATTTTATAAAAAAGAGTGAGACTTAAGCGTTGTTTAAGTTGTAAATAAAAGCTATAATATCATAATGTCATTTATTGTGACGGATCATTATCTGAGGGAGATTGCTTATGTCGTGGGAAGAGAATATCAGAAAAGTTGTTCCGTATATTCCGGGAGAACAGCCAAAGAGTAATAAAGTCATTAAACTGAATACAAACGAAAGTCCGTATCCGCCGTCCCCGCTTGTTGCCAAAGCCATAAAGGATTACGATCCCGATGGTTTAAGAAAATATCCCGATACCGAGGCGACCGAGCTTGTACAGGAACTGGCAGATACATATAAGCTGCCAAAAGATCGGATATTTGTGGGTATAGGCTCCGATGATGTTCTGGCTTTAAGCTTCTTAACTTTTTTCAATTCAAAAAAACCGGTGATCTTTCCCGATATTACATACAGCTTTTATGATGTCTGGGCCGATCTATACGGAATTCCCTATGAGACCAAAGCTTTGGATGATGACTTTAACATCATTACGCAGGATTACCTGTGTGATAACGGCGGAGTGGTCATAGCCAACCCGAATGCTCCCACAGGAGCCCAGATGGATATTTGTGACATTGAAAAGATCATAGCTTATAACAAAGACAGAGTGGTCATAATAGATGAAGCGTATGTGGATTTTGGAGCTCTGAGTGTCATACCGTTAATAGAAAAATATGATAATCTGGTGGTTGTTCAGACATTTTCAAAATCCAGGGCCCTTGCCGGAATACGTATAGGAGCGGCATTCGGACAGGAAAAGATAATCGGATATTTGAAGGATGTCAAATTTTCATTTAACTCATATACCTTAAATCCTTTGACTATCGCAGTTGGTGCTGCGGCTTTAAGGGACGACGAGTATTTTAAAATGATCACCCAAAAGACCGTTGCGACCAGAGAGCGCGTTAAAAAAGAATTGAGGCAGCTTGGTTTTTCATTTGCCGATTCCAAGACCAATTTCATATTTGCAAGACACGAAAGCAAAAGTGCTTCCGATATATTTGAGGCCTTAAAAAAACAGAACATATATGTACGGTATTTTAAAAAGCCCAGGATTGATAACTATCTTCGTATTTCAATGGGAACCGATGACCAAATGGATGAGATGTTGTCATTTTTGAAGGGATATCTTAATGGATAGTTATACTGAACTTGCGGCCTGTTACGACCTTTTTATGGATGATACTCCGTATGAAGACTGGCTTGAATATGTATTAAAGGTTTTTGATAAATATAAAGTCCCAAGGGAACTGGTGCTGGATCTTGGATGCGGGACCGGCACATTTACAAAAATGCTGGCCAAAGAAGGTTATGACATGATCGGGATAGACGCTTCGTCACAGATGCTCCAGGAGGCTATGGCAAAAGAAGATGATGAGGAAAATATCCTTTGGCTTCTGCAGGACATGAGAGAATTTGAACTATACGGTACGGTAAGAGCGGTCGTAAGTATATGTGACAGCGTAAATTATCTTCTGACGGATGAGGATGTCGTAAAAACATTTAAGCTTGTAGAGAATTATCTGGATAAGGATGGTATCTTCGTCTTTGACTTTAATACCGACTATAAATATCGTGAAGTCATCGGGGATTGTACAATAGCTGAGAACAGAGAAGAGTACAGCTTTATCTGGGAGAATTTTTATAATGAGTCAGATCATATAAACGAATATGATCTCACGATATTTACCAAAACGGGAGATCTGTACAAAAAAAGCTTTGAAACTCATTATCAGAGAGGCTACAGCCTTGAAGAGATGTGTATGTTCCTTAAAGAAGCGGGTCTGAAGGTACTGGAGAACGAAGATGCTGATACTCATGAAGAAGCAGGCCCCTGCAGTGAGAGGATACATATCGTTGCTCAGTGTATAAGACCAAAACAAAGTTTTGTGGAGTGATACGTATACTAAAATACGGAAAGTTGATACTATGGACAGATTGATAAGAGCTACAGCTGCGGATGCCCAGATAAGGGCATTTGCCTGTGTTACAAAAGATACGGTAGAAGAAGCAAGAAAAAGACACGGACTAAGTCCGGTAGCCTGTGCAGCGCTCGGAAGACTCATGAGCGGAGCAGTCATGACGGGAGCCATGCTTAAAGGTGAAAAAGACATTGTCACAATGCAGCTTTTGGGAGATGGGCCTCTGGGAAAGGCTACCGTTACGGCCGACAGCCGGGGAAGGGTGAAGGGTTATGTTGATAATCCGCATGTAATGCTTCCGCCCAACTCTGTCGGGAAACTCGATGTTGGAGGCGCCGTGGGACATGGATATCTGCAGGTTATCAAAGATATGGGACTTAAAGAGCCCTACAGCGGACAGGTATTACTTCAGACAGGCGAGATCGCTGAGGATCTTACTTATTATTTTGTCACTTCGGAACAGATCCCTTCGAGTGTGGGTCTTGGCGTTCTTATGGATAAAAAAGACGGCAGTGTAAAACAGTCCGGCGGTTTTATCATTCAGCTCATGCCCTTTGCTTCCGAGGAAGTTCTGAGTGTACTGGAAGAAAACATAAAAAACCTCGAGCCTGTTACAAAGATGCTTGATGACAATAAGACTCCGGAAGAGATCCTGGGGTGTATACTTAAGGGCTTTGATATAGAGTTTAATGATGAGATGCCGGTAAAGTTTTATTGCAACTGCAGTAAAGACAGAGTAAAAAAAGCTCTGATCAGTGTTGGCAAAAAGGAATTGGATGACATGATCGCCGATAAAAAACCGGTAAATGTTAATTGTCATTTTTGTAATACCGACTATGAATTTAACATAGAAGAGCTTAAGGATTTAAGAAAAAAGAGCTCTCTGTGATTCTTTTATAATTTGGTTTTAGGAGCAGGTAATGGCAGAAGAATTTGATTCGGTTAACGACGAAATAAAAAACGAAGCAAAAAAAGTATGGCAGACAAAAAAAGGCAAAGAAAGATTTTTATATTTTGCCGACTATTATAAGGTGCATTTTATAATAGCTGTGGTAGCCGTAGCTTTTATCATAAGCTTTATAAACTGGATGGCAAACAGAAAAGATTCCATTCTCCAGGTGCTTGTCATTAACGGAAAGAGTGTGGATGAGTGTGATTATCAGAAACTGATCGATGATTATGCATCAACGCTGACGTATGATGAAAAAAAACAGGAGCTTATCATAGACCCGAATTATCAGATAGATGTTTATGCAAACGATCAGTACAGTCAGACAAATGTACAGAAAGTCTTTGTGAATGTTGCGGTGGGAGAACTGGACGTAATGCTCTGTGATGAGGATTTTATGAGGCTGGCGAGAGCGCAGGACTGTGCATATGACCTTTCGGATGTTTTGCCGGATGATATGTGCAAAAAATATGAGGATAAACTTGTCTGGTATGATTTTCCCATGGAAGAAGTGGGAATAGAGGGCTATGAAGAAGAGTATAAACAGGACTATGAGGGAAGATATGAGGCCTTGAGTCTTGATGTTTCGGATTTTTATAAGATTAAGCAATATGATATTTTTCCTAAAGGATCGGGATATGTCCTGATCATGGCAAACACAGCTAACCTTGAAAGAGCGATAGGATTTATAGAATACCTGGATACACCGTAGATTATTGGGAGAGGACCATATGAAATTCACAAAAATGCAGGGCTGCGGAAACGATTATGTTTATGTCAATGGGTTTAATGAACACATTCCCGCAGAAAAAAAGAGTGAGCTTGCGATCAAACTCAGCAACAGAAATTTTGGAATAGGAAGCGACGGACTTATATTTATCAATCCCGGGAAAAAGGCCGAATTTGAGATGGAGATGTACAATGCCGACGGCTCAAGATCCGAAATGTGCGGGAACGGAATGAGGTGTGTCGGAAAATATATATATGACTACGGTCTGACGGACAGTACACAGATAAGTGTTGAGAGTGCGGGAGCCGTCAAATATCTGACATTGTATCCGGGAACCGACGGAAAGATCGATACGGTGAGGGTCAATATGGGTTCTCCCATATTAAGGTCTGAACTTGTTCCTGTAGTAAGTGAAAATGAGCAGGTGATAGATGAAGCCATAACTGTGGGAGACAAAGAGTATCATATGACCTGCGTTTCAATGGGAAATCCCCATGCCGTAGTATTTATGGATGATATAGATGATCTGGATATCGAAAACATAGGCCCCCGGTTTGAATCCCATAAACGGTTTCCGAACAGAACAAATACAGAGTTTGTAAAGGTTGTCGACAGAGGTCATGTTAAAATGCGTGTCTGGGAAAGAGGTACAGGAGAGACACTTGCCTGTGGGACAGGGTGTTGCGCCACTGCCGTAGCCTGCATTTTAAACGGACTTACTGATGATACCGTAGAAGTTGAGGTACTGGGAGGTACCATACGCATAGAATGGGACAGAAATGAGAATGTTGTATACATGACGGGACCCGCAAGGGTTTCATTTGACGGATGTATAGAGATCGATTAGTTTACTGTGCTGACGGGAGAGAGAAAAAATGAGAGAAGAGATAGTTGAAATACTGGTTAAGTGTAAGACGAGGATCGGATTGGCGGTTCTTAGGATCGTATGTTTTGTGCTTTGTGCGATATGCATCTTACTTGCTCTCCAGGGCGGGATAGTTTTCTTTATAGCGGGCTGTGCGCTTGGTATCGCGGGATATTATGCCGGATCCTACAGTCAGGTTGAATACGAATATACATTTTGCGAAAAAGAAATAGATATAGATGCGATCTACAGCCAGTCGAGAAGAACTCACATTATCACGCTCGATCTTACCAAAATGGAAGCGCTGGTATCTGTTAAGAGCGACAAGATGAAGGAGTTTGAAAACAGACAGCTTGCCGTTAAGGACTTTACATCACACAATAAAGAAAACAGGGATGAAGTATATGCTCTTATATATGACGGGGGATTCAAAGTCTTATTGGAGCCTACTGAAAGACTGATCAATGCCATAAGCTATGTTTCTCCGAGAAAGATATTCAAAGCATAAAAAATATTTCTTTCGTTTCTTCAAAATTCGTGAAATATGTAGTTGAATTTGTCAATCACTTGTGATAAATTAGAACGCAAATCATTCAATAACAATAATATATTTGACAGCGAAACGAGAGAAAGAATGGGCGAGATCATACGCGAAGGAATAACCTTTGATGACGTACTGCTGGTACCTGCTTACGCAGAGGTTGTACCCAATGAAATCGATGTTACGACACATCTAACCAAGACTATTAAGCTGAATATTCCGATCATGAGTGCGGGCATGGATACCGTTACCGAGCATCGCATGGCCATAGCGATGGCCAGACAGGGAGGCATAGGCATCATTCATAAGAATATGTCTATAGAGGAGCAGGCTGATGAGGTCGATAAGGTTAAGCGTTCGGAGAACGGTGTCATAACCGATCCATTTTCTCTCAGTCCAGAACATACACTTAAAGATGCCGATGAACTTATGGGCAAGTTCAGAATTTCGGGTGTTCCCATCACGGAAGGCAAGAAATTGGTAGGTATCATCACTAACCGCGATCTTAAGTTTGAAGAGGATTTCAGCAAGAAGATCAAGGAATCTATGACAAGCGAGAATCTTATAACCGCAAAAGAGGGCATTACTCTTGAGGAGGCAAAAAAGATACTTGCAGCAGCTCGTAAAGAAAAATTACCCATTGTAGATGACAATTATAACCTTAAGGGTCTGATCACTATAAAAGATATTGAAAAGACCATAAAATATCCTCTTTCCGCCAAAGATGCACAGGGAAGACTTTTATGCGGAGCAGGTGTCGGGATCACCGCAAATGTACTTGAGAGAGTAGAAGCTCTTGTTAAGGCAAAGGTAGATGTTATCGTTCTTGATTCGGCACACGGACATTCTGCAAATGTTATCAGATGTCTGAAGATGATAAAAGAGAGATTCCCCGATCTTCCGGTCATTGCGGGAA
Organism: uncultured Lachnospiraceae bacterium; assembly: GCA_902783735.1. Lineage (GTDB taxonomy): Bacteria > Bacillota > Clostridia > Lachnospirales > Lachnospiraceae > Colinaster. The sequence continues at coordinate 18,808 of CACZSE010000289.1, read as the reverse complement.
ATGTTGCTACGGGAGAAGGCACAAGGGATCTTATAGAAGCCGGTGCCGATGCCGTTAAGGTAGGTATGGGTCCCGGAAGTATCTGTACAACTCGTATTGTTGCAGGTATCGGTGTTCCCCAGATCTCAGCTATCATGGATGCTTATGCGGTAGCCAAGGAATATGGCGTTCCGATCATTGCGGACGGAGGTATCAAATACTCCGGTGATATAACCAAGGCTATAGCCGCAGGCGGAAGTGTATGCATGATGGGAAGCATGTTCGCGGGATGTGAAGAGAGCCCCGGCGATTTTGAACTCTATCAGGGAAGAAAATATAAAGTTTACCGTGGAATGGGTTCTATTGCAGGCATGGAGAACGGTTCTAAGGATCGTTATTTCCAGACCAATGCCAAAAAGCTTGTTCCCGAAGGTGTAGAAGGAAGAGTAGCATATAAGGGATATGTTGAAGATACCGTATTCCAGTTACTCGGAGGACTCAGATCCGGAATGGGATATTGCGGTGTCAAGTCTATAGACGAACTCAAGGAAAAGGGCAAATTTGTCAAGATAAGCGCTGCATCGCTTAAGGAAAGCCATCCTCATGATATTCATATCACGAAAGAAGCACCTAACTATAGCGTTGATGCATAAGCCTGTTTTGCTATGAGTTTGTTGAATAGTAAGAGATCATCTTATAGATTGAGATGACAAGACTCATGAAGAAAAAAGCATAGATCATAAAGTATAAAAAGACCTTTGAGATTTCGGAGGTCTTTTTATTTTGGGTCAATCTGTAAATACAGCCCTTAATAAGTGTAATAAGCTTTTCCATGCCGACACATAAGATCATGGCAAGAGGTATGAGACAGGGCAGATAATAACGGCCCTGGGGTTGAAAATCCCATGAATATGAGTAATAAAGTGCAAGTGCGGCGGGGATCAGCATTCCCGTAAACAGAGTCAGTAAGAAAGACAGCGAATCTTTTTTGTCACGATCCTGCAGCAGTGAGGTCCTTTTGGGAATAAAAAGTCCGAGGATACATATACATGTCAGGTATTTATATGACATATAGACATAATGATGCGTGGGTATCGCCATCGGCCCGAACATTGCAATAAAGCTCTTCCATACCAGTGTATAATAGTCGGTACCGAATACCATTTCTTTTAAGCTGTACCCCTGAACCTTGTATGTGTTTCTCATATTTTCGAGCCATAGGATATTCCCTGTGGCGTCGGCACATTCACGTCTTGCCGTAAGAGCGAAGATGTCACCGTTATAAAGGATCATATTCCTGATAAACCACCAACCGGCAAACAGTGCTGTAAAAAGAACGATAAGAAGCCCCTTTGAGAGCATTTCTTTATAGGAGCCGTGAATTATGAAATATACAACAAAGGCAATAAAAGCGGTAAGTATATAGCCATAGCAGTTGTAGTAGGACATAAGGCACAATATGATACCGGTACATAACGAAATGAGCGATCTGCGATCAAAGTCTGTCCTGTAGCCTTTTATGGTACCGTAGATCATGAGAATAACTGATAAAAGCCCCATGCCGTCGGTATTTACGTAAGTATATACGAAAATGTTCTGAGGCAGGAATATAACACCTAAAGCAAACATAAGAGCACACATGGGATCCTTAAAAAGTTCTTTGGAGAGCTTAAGGGTGAAATATGCTGCAATAAGGCCTATTATAACGTTTACATACCGTGCAATGATGAGTTTAAGACCGGGATCTGGATGTAAAGGTGAGAGAGCATGTAATATATAACCTTCGATCATATATGTAAGAATTGGCTGAAATGCATAACTGGCACCATAGCCGTCTATAATGATCTCGGGATCTTCGCCCCGGGGAATATGACCATGGTTTTCTATGTACGATACCACCTTATAGCGGTTGATCTCATCGGGACCGTCACCGAACGGCTGTACAAAGACAAAGATACTCATGCAGATAAAAGTGCATGCAAGTATTAAAATATAGGTTATCCGACATGAGCGTCCCTTAAAAAAATCCATCTGTGTTCCCTTTATAATAATCCGAAAAAATGCTATATTAGAGTATATCACAGAACGTTACATTAAGGCTATACCGTACAGAGTGAGGCTTATGAACACTACCGAATATACGACACAAAACATAGAGAAGATAAAAAGATATACATCTCGATATGCAAAGAGTACCGGTATTTATGCCTGTTGTCTTTCGGATGCCCGTGAACTTTTATTTGATTTTGATTGTTCGCCTGAGGATTTGGAGATCATTAAACAATATGTCACAGAAGACATCATAGATGAACTTTACAACAGGGTTGCTATTGAAAATCTTGAGGATCAGGCTATAGAAGACACGTTGGCACAAGATATCAAGGTGGCGGTCACTGCGATCAAAAGAGGTAACAGGTGCAGATATGTATTTGTTCTGTGTACAAGCATAGAACAGGAAGGTCATCACATAAGCAGCGGTTTGAGCAGGAGAACGTCATTTGCCGGTTTTCAGCACGCTGTGGATGTCCTCAGGGAGATAGCCGATGAATTCATGAAGATGTATCTGTCGGCTTTCAGATACGAAGAAGAGAACAGACAGTCCAAAGAATATGCCAAAGAACTTACGGCAGCTTTGGGAAGGTCAAATGCTCTTACGGATATATTGAAACTATTAAACGATGATAAAAACTTTGAGACTATAGTAAATCGTTTTCTTGCGGTCACATCAGGTTATTTAAATACATCCTATGCGTTTGTGGTAAGAGTTTTAGACAGAGACTCAATGGATGTTCTGTGTCAGTGGAGCGAAGACGGCATATCCAATATTTACGATAAAAATCATATACAAAAAAGGCTTCCTTTTATTGACGGGAAGAAACCTGTCATTCTTTCTGGTGATCTTTTGTCGGATGCACTTGGAATAGACGAGTGGGATATTATCGGAGTTAAGGCCGTGGTTGCCATGCCTGTTTATGGGGACGACATGTTCAGCGTATATGTTGAGACAAACAATTCCCGTTCCTGGCATGTGGATGAACTTCAGTTTCTGGCTGATGCGGCAAGAATACTTCAAAGCAGCATAGAAAGAAAGATACAGAAAAACTCTCTGGCCAGTTCGTATGCTTCTTTGGAAGAGATCCTGGAACACGTTGGATGTGCGATCATAGTTTTGGATAACAATAACGGAGTAGTTCATTTCGAAAACAAGATCATGAAAAAACTCTTTTCAAAAGAAAAGATCAATCCGGATCTTGACAGGATACTGTGGGACAGGCACGGCGGAAGTAAGGAGATCGAATTTTATGATTACACCACGGGACTCTACTATGAGATACATCATAATATGATCTCATGGGTCAACGGAAAGAGAGTCTGTCTGTATGCCATATACGATGTAACGGATAAAAAGAATTATCAAAAGAGAATTGAGCAGCAGGCTTATACTGATTTCCTTACAGGACTCTTTAACAGGATGTGTTGTGAGAGAGATCTGGCAAGGATCATTGATGAATCCAAGAAAAGCGATGCTTTGGGAGCACTGCTCTATATGGATCTTGATGACTTTAAACACATAAACGACGGTTTGGGTCACCAGTATGGAGACATACTTTTAAAAGACATAAGTAAAGGCATCAGTTCGATACGCGGACTTCAGGATAATTGTTATCGAATGGGCGGTGATGAATTTGTCATGATCATCCATCCGAGAGTATTTAATGAACTGGATCGGATAATATCGGACATAAAAGACTTCTTTGCTTCACCTTTCATTCTTAAAGACGGTGAATATTATTGTACGATGAGCATGGGCGTTGTAGTTTTCCCCGAAGAAGGTGACGATGTCGGAGAACTTATTCAAAAAGCCGATGTAGCCATGTATGAGGCGAAAAAATCCGGAAAGAACCGTGTTGCGAAATATGTAACGGGATCGACCTCGGATGCGAACAAGAGACTGGACATGGAAAAGAACATGAGGGATGCCACAACTCAGGCCATGGAAGAATTTCTTGTTTACTATCAGCCTATCGTCGATATACAAAAAGAAGGGTGCCCCTGCGTTGGTGCCGAGGCGCTTGTCAGATGGGATTCGAAAGAGATGGGATTTATCTCACCCGGTGATTTCATTCCGCTTGCCGAATATCTGGGACTCATTAATCCCATAGGGGAGCATGTCTTGAAGGAAGCATGCAAAACTCTAAAGTATTTCAATGATAACTATCATCCGGAATACAAGATCAATGTAAATCTTTCGGTAGTTCAGCTTATGCAAAATGATATAGTTGAACGTATCGCTCATATAGTTAAGGAAACGGGTATCAATCCGTTTAATCTTACTCTCGAAGTTACCGAGTCTCTTGCGATCAATGATATGGGACGCATGAAGGGGATAATGTCCGCGATACGTTCAATGGGCATTAAGATCGCACTTGATGATTTTGGAACGGGTTATTCGTCGCTTAATCATATCAGAGAGATACCTCTTGATGTGATCAAGGTGGATCAGTCGTTTGTAAAAGAGCTGGCACAGGATGATTATTCCCAGTCATTTATACGCATGGTAGCTGAACTGGCGGGAGCAATAGATGTGGACGTCTGTGTAGAAGGCATAGAGACAAAAGGGCAATATGAAGTGCTGGAAAATATGAAGGTTAAATATGTTCAGGGTTATTACTTCTCAAAGCCCATGTCGCGTGAGGATTTTGTAGAGAAGTACATGTGAAGACACAATTCTTTACGATTTTGATGTCATGTGATACTATCTATTAATATAATAAATATCAGGAGAAACCAATCATGAGTACAGAGAGCAGAAATTTTATCGAACAGATCATAGATAAGGATCTGGAGGAAGGAGTTTATGATACCGTTCATACCAGATTCCCTCCGGAACCAAACGGTTATCTGCATATAGGACATGCAAAATCGATACTTGTAAATTACGGACTTTCTCAGGAATACGGCGGGAAGTTCAACATGCGTTTCGATGACACAAATCCGACTAAAGAAGATATAGAATTTGTAGAATCAATAAAAGAAGATGTACAGTGGCTCGGAGCGGATTATGAAGACAGACTCTTCTTTGCTTCGGATTACTTCGGACAGATGTACGAAGCGGCCGTAAAACTCATCAGGAAAGGAAAGGCTTATGTTTCCGATCTTACCGCTGAAGAGATAAGGCAGTACAGAGGAGATTTTGAACATCCCGGCAAAAAGGACCCTTCTTCGGACAGGAGCATAGAAGAAAACCTTGCGCTTTTTGAGGATATGAAAAATGGTAAATTTGCGGATGGAGAAAAGGTTTTACGTGCCCGTATAGACATAAACAGTCCCAATATGAACATGAGAGACCCCGTTATTTACAGGGTTGCACATATGACGCATCATAACACCGGGGATGCATGGTGCATCTATCCCATGTATGATTTTGCTCATCCGATAGAGGATGCCATAGAAGGAATAACACATTCTATATGCACGCTTGAGTTTGAAGATCACAGACCCTTATATGACTGGGTTGTAAGAGAGCTTGAGTATCCCAATCCTCCCCGTCAGATCGAACAGGCGAAGATGTATCTTAAGAATGTGGTGACGGGCAAGCGCTATATCAAGAAACTGGTTTTGGACGGAAAGGTTGACGGATGGGACGATCCGAGACTTGTTTCCATTGCAGCCCTCAGACGTCGCGGTTTCACACCCGAATCTATCAAGATGTTTGTTGAGATGTGTGGTGTATCAAAAGCGCATTCGATCGCTGACTATGCCGCATTGGAATATTGTATCCGTGAGGATTTAAAACCAAAGGCTCCCAGATATATGGCTATCTTGGATCCGGTCAAGCTTATAATTGACAATTATCCGGATGGACAGACTGAAGAACTTGATGCCGTAAATAATCCCGATAACGAAGCTTTGGGTACCAGAAAAGTTCCGTTCTCGAAGGAACTGTATATTGAGCGTGACGATTTCATGGAAGAACCTCCAAAGAAGTATTTCAGACTTTTCCCGGGCAATGAAGTACGCCTGATGAATGCTTATTTTGTTACCTGTACCGGCTGTGTGAAGGATGAGAACGGCAATGTTACCGAAGTACACTGCACCTACGATCCCGCTTCAAGAGGCGGTAACAGCCCCGACGGCAGGAAAGTAAAAGGAACCATCCACTGGGTTGAAGCTAAGAGTGCGATAAAGGCAGAAGTCCGTCTGTATGAGAATCTTATAGATGAAGAGAAAGCTGAGGCAGCAGGCAATGTTTATGACGAGGAAGGAAATGTATTTTTGAATCCGAATTCGCTCACGGTTAAGCAGGCATATCTTGAACCTGCGTTTGCCGGATCTAAGGCTTATGACAGATTCCAGTTTGTAAGAAACGGGTTTTTCTGTGTAGACAATAAAGACTCAAAGGATGATCATCTTGTATTCAACAGGATAGTATCTCTTAAGAGTTCGTTTGTTCTTCCGAAAAGTGAATAATATGTAAAAAAATAAGGCAGTCGTTTCTTTTGAAACGGCTGCCTTTATGTATGATCATCATTCTGTCGGAAGTGTGATCTGAGTATAGTTCCTTTTTATCTTTGTTGACTTGTCTTTTCTGTTGGCATTGTTTTTTTGTGCGCTGCAATCACAGACACATCCCAGACCGGTATCGATCCCCATAGCTTCAAGGATAACTATTACGATAACAAAGAGACCTATTGAAGTAATGAGACCTATTAAAATATTTCTAAAAAATCTGTTCATACCTGATTCACCCCTTATCGTTCATTCATAGATACATTATACCTCTTATGAGAAAGAAAACAAGTATACAATATCTTGTGGAGTGAAAATTTTTTAATACTAGTTTTTATTCTGGCATTGATACGGATAAAAAACTGTGATAGCATTGTCTATGCTAGTCAATATGAGGGGAATATATGAAGTATGAATGACAAATTTTTCGACTTGAAAAGTGAAAAACAGGACAGGATGATAAATGCCTCCCTTAAGGTATTTGCGTCAAACGGATACAGGCATGCAAGTACCGATGATATAGTAAAAGAAGCCGGAATAAGCAAGGGTTTACTGTTTCATTATTTCATCAACAAAATGGGACTGTATTCATTTTTGATAGATTACAGCGTCAGATATATGAGCTTTGAGTTTTCACGTACCATAGGTGAGGAAACCGACTATTTCGGATATCTTGAAAAACTTGAGACCGCTAAGCTCAACGTGCTTAAAAACTACCCTTACATGAATGAGTTTATTGAGAACTGCATTTCTGAAGATCGCAATGACATAGAGGAGAGTGGTAAAGCGGCCATTCAGGCTTATAAAGATACTCTCGGCAAATACCGTGCCAAGGTCATGACACCGAATTTAAGATCCGGGGTAGAGATCGGGCAGCTTGAAAACATGATAAGCTACACCATTAAGGGACTGACATCCGAGGTTGTTGACAGTGATGGCTTTAAACCCGAAGAGCTGAATAAAAAGATCATTGAGTATCTCGGCGTGTTTAAAAAGATGGCAGTAAACTGAAAATAAGATATATACAAAAAAGGTGATCCGGGTGATCACCTTTTTTGTTTATCTGTTATATTGATTGACCGGAGGAGCCGACGGCTTTTTCTGCTGCTTGTAAACGGGATCTGCCGGATAGCCTCCTTTAAGCTTTTGCATGCAGTTTTGTAAAGCTTCCCGTGAATTTCCCCAATCGGCATCTTTGTATCTGTAGTCGAATTTCTCAATGAGCCATGATACATCGCCGTAAAGACGCTTCATGCTCTCTTCCATAAGTGGAAAGAACGTATCGGAGAATTCCTTCTGCTGTTCTTCCGGAAGGTGACAGGTGGCAAAATTCAGCAGATCACTGAAGTGAGGAAGGCAAAAGCCTTTGTGGGAATTGACCTTATTCTTGAACTCTGTGTCCTTAAAATACATTTCGAAGAAGGTACGCATGTATCTGTCGTAGTTCTCCTCAAATGCATTGCATATATAGCATTTTTTGTTTCTCTTTTCAACCCATGCGCTGAAAGCATTTGCCCCGGGAGCAGAGGTCCTCTTAAGCATTGCCAAAGGTGAATTTTTCGTAACCTTGTACAGTGCCTTTGCCTGCCACATCTCGTCCATCATCTTTTTCATGTGGGTTTTCATGATCCAGGCATTTCCGAGTGTGTTGCCGTAATCATACATCTTCTTGAAATGTGTCCTGCAAAATCCTGCCTCATCGGTCTTTTCGCGCACGTCCGACTCCATGTATGTTGAACCGCTTCCCAAAACAAAATCCATAAGATCCTGCTCTATGGAGCGCTCTATATAGCAAAGAGGGCATTCGTCATCGGCGTTGACAGCGTCATTTATGGGAATGGTATATAATTTTTCCTTCATGAAAATCTCCTTTTTATTATTCTTTTATAATATATCACATCTTCTTTACAAATAAAAAGCCCTATGATAACCTAATCCGTAAAGGGCAAAAAAATATTTAAATAATTGGTGCGATGCCCTTAATACGGGTGAATATTGGGAGGTAGTCATGAAATTGATTTATCAGGTCGAAGACAGACCAAAGACAGGAGAATTGATCGTTTTTGCTATTCAGCAGCTGTTAGCCATCATGGCTGCAACACTTGTCGTTCCGGTAATAGTCGGAAACGGTATGGAACCGGCAGCGGCATTGTTTGGCGCAGGTGTGGGAACTTTGGTTTATGTTTTCTTCACTAAAAAGAAGAGTCCGGTATTTTTGGGTTCTTCATTTGCTTTTTTGGGCTCAATGGCGGCAGCATTTGCCGGAGCATCATCGGTTGCCGTGGGATATATCGGACTTATAATCGGTGCGGTCTTTGCGGGGCTTGTATACGTTGTTATAGCGCTTATCGTAAAAATGGTCGGTGTGGATTGGATAGATAAGCTCATGCCGGCGGTCGTTATAGGGCCGACAGTGGCCATTATCGGACTTTCACTTGCGGGAAATGCGGTCGGTGATATTGTAACGGGCGGTGTTAAGAATGCCGACGGAGTTGCGATTGCCAGTCCTCATGCGGCACTTATCTGTGGACTTGTTACTCTTGCTGTTACAATGATATGTTCGGTATACGGTAAGAAATTCGGTAAGCTTATACCTTTTATATTCGGAATACTGGCAGGTTATGCTGTGGCAGCGTTCTTCACAATGATCGGAAATGCGGCAGGCATAGATTCCATAAAAGTTCTGAGTGTGGAACCGTTTAAGGCTCTTGTGGCTGACGGAGTCGGATTAAAAACGTTTTTAACAGTTCCCACGTTTACCTTCATAACGGCCTTCGGAGCATTTTCACAGGGAATTGATTCGGGATATATACTTACGATATTTGCAGCTTACGTTCCGGTTGCATTCGTGGTATTTGCAGAGCATATAGCAGATCATAAGAATATATCATCCATCATAGAGAAGGATCTTTTGAAGGATCCGGGTTTACACAGAACATTACTTGGTGACGGGATCGGTTCCATGGTAGGAGCATTCTTCGGAGGATGTCCCAATACTACTTACGGTGAGTCCATCGGATGTGTGGCCATTACAAAAAATGCCAGCGTAGCTTCGATCATTGCAGCTGCTGTGGGAGCGATCGTGATCGCTTTTGTGGCTCCGTTTGTGGCATTCGTAAACTCCATACCGAGTTGTATAATGGGCGGAGTATGCATGGCTTTATACGGTTTCATAGCGGTTTCGGGCCTGAAGATGGTTCAGGCGGTGGATCTGAACAAGAACAAGAATCTGTTTGTTGTTTCGGTCATACTTATTTCAGGTATCGGAGGATTGACTCTTAATTTCGGAGAGGTGACGATCACGTCTATAGCTTGTGCACTTATACTCGGTATCCTTACAAATCTGATGCTCAAAAATGGGCAGGAAGAGTAAAAATATGGTATAATGATACACATGAGACGTATTTTGAAGATTCCGGATCTTATCCGTACTGTATATGATTACGAAAAGAATATGGAGATCGATTATGATACCCTGGGCAAAGTTGCGTTTTTTTTCGGTGTGATCATATATATTGTTAACTTCAAAAATATAGATCAGATTAAAATGGTATTGTCTGCATATATGATCGGTACGGTATTGGTGCTTGTACCGTTCATTTGCAGACGTGTTGAAAACAAGAAGGCGTTTTTGATGCGCGTTCTTGTTTTTTTAGGTATTATGCTCACTGTTTACGGCCTTTTCGGCATGAATAACGGTATCAGCTATTATTGGTCATATCTGGCGGTTATAGTCATCTTTATCGAGTTCGGAACACCTTTCGGAGTGATATGGTGCACGTTTTTTCTTGTATTCAGCATAGTCATTCTCTGTACTCCGGTCAGAGATATGCTTCCCTATCACTACAGTGACGAATATGCTTTTTCTTTCCCGTGGATGTATGCATGTGACTTTGTCGGCGCTTTCGTCGGAAACCTGTTTTATAAGAAAAGTTGCATCGATATAGAACAGCAGGATGCCAAACTGCAAAAGGAGCTTACGCAGGCTATAGATGACGTGGACCAGGCAATGTTTGATTCCGTTGCTATCATCTCACAGCTCATAGATGAAAAGGATATGTATACAAAAGAGCATTCGCTGCGAGTTGCAAGATACGCAAAACTCATAGCCGAGAAAAGCGGATATGCCAAAGATGCGGCAGAACTCAGGGTCATATACAATGCGGCACTGTTACATGATATCGGAAAGGTAGCAGTACCGGACAGCATTCTCAACTGTGATGCGCAGCTGTCGGATGAAGAATATAATATAGTTAAAAAACATACTATCTGGGGATCGGATATCTTAAAGGAGCTGACATTCTATCCAAAGATATTTTATGGAGCCAGATACCATCATGAAAGATATGACGGTCAGGGTTATCCTGAGGGCATAAAGGGAAAAGATATACCGTTGGAAGCACGGATAGTTTCGGTTGCCGATACTTTAGACGCCATGAATTCGGAACGTGTATACAGAAAGCCATGTTCAAAGAATTATATTATCAGTGTATTTGAAAACGATAACGGGGCCCAGTTTGAACCTGTACTGGCCAAAGCGGCATGTGAATTGATCAAAGAAGGAAAGATAAAGATACTGGCAGATGATATCAAGGATTGAGGAAATGTTCAATCGAATAACGGAGTGTCTTATGGAACCGCCGCAGAATCATGAGATGGCTTTGTGGCTTAAGAGAGTTGCCTGCATGGCTACTCTTTGGGCGATCGTCTATTCATCCATGATCGATTCATTCAGATGCGTGGTACTTTTCACAGTGGCGCTGGTGGTATGGTTTATCGATTCGGAGGTCTCTTCCCACAGGACACATATATATATCGACGTAGTCTGTATCGGAATTGTTACCGGACTTGTACTTACTGCAGTACTATGGGGGGATCTGCATCAGATAGGGTGCTTTATTGCGCTTACGATAGCAGTGCTGTCGGTATTCATACTCGGATTATTGTGGGGCAACATCCTCGGGATATTCAATTGCCTTTTTGTCGGGATCGTATTTTCGATCAATGTGAATAACAAGATGGTAGATATGTATTCCAAGGAGTTCTGTGAGAGATTTGTATATATCATGTTAAGCTTCATGGCCACCGTTAATTTCATGGTCTTTCGAATGACTGAACATTGGGTCTATAAGCGTAAATACAGGGAAAACCTTGGCCTTTTGATAGAAAAAGGGAAAGCGGGCAGAAAAGATGTATATCTGAAGATATTCATTGCCATGTATAAGACGCTTGAGACAAAATCTCCGGTCATGGCCAAGCATTCGGAAAGAACGGCGGTCTGGACCAGACTCATCACAAGGAAAATGGGGATCGTCAACGAAGAAGAATTGAAAACATATTATTATGCGGGATTATTGCATGATATCGGAAAGATCGGGATACCGGATGTTTTTATGAGTAAACTCGAACTGACTGATGAAGAATATGAGATATATAAAAAGCATGTCGATATAGGATACGAGATCTTGAAAGAATTGCAGATGGAAGATATCAGTAATGCAGCACTTTATCATCACGAGAAGTGGAAAGGTGACGGCTATAAAGGCCTCAGGGGAGACGAGATACCGCAAGTGGCAAGGATAGTCGGAGTGGCAAATTATATCACAAGGCTTGAACAAAAAGGAATGAGTCTTTCAGAGATCAAGGAAGATGTCACAAAAATGGGTGGAAAGGCTTATGATATCCGAATAGTCAGGATCGCATGTGAAGTGATAGATGAAATGTTGGCTCAGCAGACAGAGAACAGTATTCTGGGACAGAGTGTATTTTAATGGGATTACAGATGATTATCGGTGCATCCGGCACCGGCAAGAGCGATCAAATATATAAGACAATATATGATCAGGCTAAACTTGAGCCTGACAGGAGGTTTTTTATCATAGTTCCCGATCAGTTTACCATGCAGACTCAGGCAGATATGGTAAGGATAGCACACGGCGGGATCATGAACATAGATGTCCTCAGTTTCTCGCGCCTGGGACATCGCATATTCGAAGAATTAAACTGTTACGATAAGCAGGTACTGGACGATACCGGAAAAAGCCTGATATTGCGACGTCTTTCATCAGATATAAAAGAACAGTTACCTTATCTTAGTTCAAATCTTAAAAGAAGTGGATTCGTCCACGAAGTCAAGTCCTCTGTTTCCGAATTTATGCAGTATGATATCGGACCGGATGATCTGGATAAGCTTATAGACTTTTGCGCTCAAAAGGGAGCTCTTAAAGCCAAGCTTTCGGATCTTAAGGTGTTGTATGCGCGTTTTTTGGAATATATTGGCGATGCATTTATCACAACTGAGGGTTCTATGGGATTATTGGCATCTAAATTGTCGGAATCCGAGCTGATAAGGGACAGTGTAGTTGTTTTTGATGGTTTTACGGGCTTTACACCTGTGCAGATGAGAGTCGTGGGTGAACTCATGACGCTCTGTGACATGGTTTATATCACTCTCACGCTTGAGAACGATCTTAAAGGTGTGAGTGCTTCTTTGTTTGAATTGACAAAAAAGTCTTATAACAATCTTAAAAAGCTGGCATCGGAACGAGGGATCGATGTACTTGAGGACATCGTGTGCAGCAAGGTATATCGTTATGGGGAAAGACTCGATCTTGCACATCTTGAAAGAAATCTTTTCAGATATCCATATAAAACATACAAAAATAATACGAAAAATATATCTTTGTATGATGCTAAAGATATTTCCGACGAGGTCAGATATCTGACACTGCAAATAAAAAAGCTCATAATGGAAGGCGCACAATACAGAGATATAGCCGTGATAACAGGAAGCCTGGAAAGCTATGAGCACTATCTGCTGAGGGCATTTTCTGATTGCGATATCCCTGTATATGTGGATAAAACAAGAGCCATAGTGTTAAATCCCATGGTGGAATATACGAAGAGTTCACTTATGCTCATATTGAGAAACTTTGACAAAGACAGTGTCATTCGTTTCCTGAGATGCGGTCTGGGGGGATTTGACAGTGAAGAAACGGATATCTTTGAGAATTATTGTGTTAAGACAGGCATAAGGGGAGTCAAAAGATATGAATCCTACATGTCAGATACTGATGCTTCAACCGAAGAGATTGTAAATCATATCCGGGAAAAACTGATAGATCATATCAGACCTTTAAGAGAGGCGGGGATCACTCAAAGTTCCGGGATCGGTGCGGGAGTCTATGTAAGGGCTCTTTATGACATGTTTGAACAAAACGGTATCTATGAAGGGTTGAGAGAGTATGAGCTTTCCTTCAAGGCGCAGAATGATTATACGAAGGAAAGAGAATATGCGCAGATATATCGCCTTACTATGGAACTGTTTGAACAGATATACAGCCTTTTGGGTGATGATGAGATCACTCTTGAGGAGTTTCTGGAAATACTTGATGCCGGTTTTGCTGAGATAACGGTAGGTACAATACCCCAAAGCGTTGACAAGGTAATAGTCGGAGATATGGAAAGAAGCCGCCTGAAACCTGTTAAATATCTGTTCTTTATAGGTCTTAATGACGGATATGTTCCTAAAAGATCCTCGGGAGGATCCATTTTGTCTGATATGGAGAGGGAATATCTGTCAAATAATGACCTTAACCTTGAGCTCGCACCTACTCCGAGACAGAAGATATTTATCCAAAGATTTTATCTTTACAGCAATCTGGTAAAACCTTCCCACAAACTGTATATGTCATACAGTGATGTGGACAATTCGGGAAAAAGCTTAAGACCTTCATATATTGTGCAGATGTTAAAAAACATATTTACCGATATAAAGGTTTCAATTCCCGATCCCGAAGCTGCGTTTAAAGATATTACAAATATGAGCGGTTTAAAGGAATATACCTGCGAGCTGATCAGAAGATATGCGGAAACCGGTATTGATGATAATGACTATAAAAACATGCTTAAAGCGATGGATCTGATGCTTATGCTGGGGAAAGACTCTGCAAAAGATCTGCTTGAGATGTTCATTAAGAACAGTTTCTACAGATATGACGGAGAAAGATTAGAGCCATTGGTGGCAGCCATACTGTACGGGGAAAGAATGCTTGCAAGCATCAGTCGTATGGAGCAGTTTGCAAGCTGTGCCTATGCATATTTTTTGAGATACGGTCTGTCGTTAAAGGAGAGAGAGGATTACAGCATAGATAATGCTGACATGGGGAGCATATTTCACGAAGCTTTGGAGGAGTATGGGAATACCATCAAAAACAGAGGGAAGTTATGGACAGATATCGATCCCGAAGAGTCAAAGCTCATCATGGATACGATCTTAAACGATACGATAGACAAAAAATGGCCCATGTTAAGAGACGGCAGGGTCAACAGGTATATAAGCAAACGGATGTCGGGAGTTTTATGCAAAGCTGTTGACGTACTCACCTATCAGCTTAAAGCAGGGGAATATAGTGTAATAAAGCTGGAACAGGCCTTTGAACGTACAATGACACTTGATGTTGAGAATATTGCCTCAGACAGGCAGGAGAGGATGGAATTAAACGGAAGGATCGACAGGATCGATGCCTTGTACAAGGATGATAAGGTCTATGTAAAGGTTATCGATTATAAGACGGGAAACAAAGACTTTTCTTTGCTTAATCTATACTATGGACTGCAGCTGCAGCTGGTGGTTTATTTATCGGAAAGCATGAAGCTTTTATCAAAAGAGAACAGGGACAAACAGATTGAGCCCGGAGCCCTGTTATATTACAGAGTGGCGGATAATACCGTAAACGCCGAAGGCGAAGATGATGAAGAAAAGATCAGAGAACTGGTCCTGGACAGCCTTAAGGCAAAAGGATTGATAAATGATGATCCCGAAAATGTATACGGACTCACCGGCATTACTTCCGGGAAATCAAACGTAGTTAATTTAGGATTTAATAATAACGGGGGATACACTTCATCGTCTTCTGTTATGGATGCTTCAGACATGAGGGTTTTAATGGATTACGCGGATTATAAGCTGCGCAATCTGGGTAATGATATCATTTCGGGAAATATCTCAAAGAATCCCATAAAAGAAGACGAAAAAAAGAGTGCCTGCACCTATTGTTCATATCGTAGAATATGCGGATTTGATAAAAAACTTGAGGGATATGAAATGGTACAGCTAAAGAAGGCTTCAGACGATGAATTGATAGAGACAATGAAAAAAGAGATGGAGGGTGAGTACTATGAGTGAGTTTGGTTTTTCACCCGATCAGTTAAAGGTAATAAATACCAGAGGAAAGAATATACTGGTGTCTGCTGCCGCAGGCAGCGGCAAGACTACTGTCCTTGTCGAACGCATCATAAAAAAGATCACGGACAAAGAAGATCCTGTTGATATAGACAGGATCCTTGTACTCACATTTACGGATGCTGCAGCTGCCGAGATGAGAGGACGCATAGAGGAAGCGTTGGAAAAGGCTATAGTGAACGAGCCGGATAATGAAAGGCTCATCAGACAGACGGTGCTGATCCATAATGCCCAGATATCGACAATACACGGCTTTTGCCTGAGTCTTATAAGAAACAACTTTTCCGACATTGGACTTGACCCTTCCTTCAGAGTGGCTGAGACAGGAGAGGTAAAGTTGGTTGAAGGAGCCGTGCTTGACAGTCTTATAAACGATCTTTTTGAGGAAAATGACGAAAATATTGAGCTGCTGGCGGACAGATTTTCAACAAGAAATACCCTTACAGGGTTAAAAGAGATCATACATGATGCTTACGAGGTCTGCAGAAATGACCCCTATGTGCATGAGTATATTGAAGAGAGAAGAAATGATTATCTTTGTGAAGATAAGAACGATATATTAAGCAGCGGATGGGGAAAGGAACTTGCCCGATATGTGGAAAAGGTTATAGATGATGCCATCGACATGACGCAGTATAATCTTGAACTTGTTCATTCACCGAATGGAGCATTCATGTATGAACCTGCTCTTTTGGCGGATCTTGATGCTATACGGACCGTCAAAGGATGTAAGACCTATGATGAATACAAATGTGCGTTAAACGACGTTGAATTTGTACGTCTTAGTTCCAAAAAGAGTACCGAGGTTTCTGAAAAAAGCAAGGAAGCTTCCAAAAGCGTAAGGGAACAGGTTAAAAAGATGATATATTCCCTGAAAAAGGATTTCTTCTGCATGAGCAGTGAAGCGATCCTTCGCACCATGCGTGCAAATAACGTGATAATGAATGCTTTGGTCGATGTGCTCATTAAATACGATGATATGCTCGAAGAAGAGAAGATACGCAGAAAGATCATTGATTTTTCGGATATGGAGCATTATGCTATCAGGGTTTTGATGAAAAAACAGGGTGATACTTATGTGCCTACAAAAACTGCGCTGGATTATCGTGATTTCTACGAAGAGGTCATGGTAGATGAGTATCAGGACTCTAATCAGGTTCAGGAAACCATTCTTCGGGCGATAAGCGGCGAAGCAAACGGCAGATACAACAGATTTATGGTAGGAGATGTTAAACAGAGCATTTACAGCTTCAGACGTGCCTGCCCGGAGTTATTTACGGAAAAATACGAGGAATATTCTCTAAACGGTGAAAACAGTATCCGTATAGATCTTTCATCGAATTTTAGAAGCAGAGCTGAGGTAGTTGACAGTGTAAATGATGTTTTTGATCGTTTGATGGGAAAGGATCTGGGAAATATATCATATGATGATGCTGCCAGATTATATACCGGGGCGGTTTATCCCGAAACAGACGAAGATCACACTACAGAACTGCTGATAGCACAATACGATGACGATGAAAAATATACTGAGCCGGAATTTGAAGCATCTTTGGTTGCTTCAAGAATAGGTGAAATGGTCGGAACCTATAAGATATGTGATAAAGACGGCATCAGACCATGCAGATACAGTGACATAGTCATTCTTGTCAGAACAAATAAAGGATGGGACGAAGCTTTTAAGAGAGTTCTGGAAACTAACGGAATACCTGCGTTTATTGCGTCAAAGACCGGCTATTTTAACGCAACGGAAGTGCGTGAACTGTTAAACATGCTACAGATATTGGACAATCCGCTCTGCGATATCGAAATGTATGGAATACTGACAGGTGTTTTCGGCGGCTTTTGTCCTGATGAGATCGCACTTATAAGGGGTAAGAACAGAACTTCATTATATGATGCTGTCAAGGAAATATCTTTGCTCGATCCTGAGTCTGATACAGATATATCAGACTCAGTCATACAAAAATGCCGGGATTTTATGAGGCTTTATCTGAAATATCGTGAGAGGATCATATACACACCCATTAATGAGCTGTTAGAAGAACTGATACACGAGACAGGCTATATTTATCATGTTTCATCCCTTCCTTACGGTAATCAGCGAAGATCAAACGTGTTGATGCTTGTAGAGAAGGCAAAACAATATGAGAACGGGTCCTTCAAGGGGTTATATCATTTCATAAGATACATAAATGAAATTCAGACGTATGAGGTTGATTATGGCGAAGCTTCAATGGTGGATGAACAGGCGGATGTAGTCAGGATAATGAGTATACACAAGTCCAAGGGACTTGAATTTCCGATATGTTTTATAAGCGGTTTGGCCAAAAGGTTTAATATAATGGATTCTCATGCATCGGTAGTATTTGAAAAGAACCTTGGATTTGCCATGGATCATCTTGATATAGAACAAAATGTCAAATACACGGATATTCGGCACAAAACTCTTGGAAGACGTATCCGACTTGATCAGGTCGCCGAAGAAATACGAGTTTTATATGTGGCAATGACAAGAGCCAAAGAAAAGCTGATCATGACAGCCTGTGATACCGATCCGGTGTCTTTGACAGAGAAATATTCGGTTTTGTCCGCCATGCATTCAAAGAACTCAAAAACTTTGCCTTTTAGCATAAGAAGCAGGTTTTTAAGTTATCTTGAAGCGGTTTTATGTTCTGCGAATGAACGAAGTATACGTGTTGCGGTTGTCACCGGAAATGATATAGAACTGAAGGGGATCCTTAACAGTGTATCAAAAACCGATAGGAAAGAAAAAATATCAAATGATATAATAAATGAACAAAAACGGATGGAGGATTTAACGAAGGACAGTGACTTTGGTGAAGATTTCAGAATCGCAAAAAATCAAATCATGTTTAAATATCCCAACACGGCGCTCTGCAATCTGTATACAAAAACATCCGTTTCCGAATTGAAGATCGCAGCCATGTCTGAAAAGCTGTTGAAAAGTGAGACGGAGGATGAACCGGCATTTCTTTTTGCCGAGCATGATCCGGAAAAGTATCTGCCTTCGTTTATTTCCGGGGACGAAAAGGTTACCGGATCGGCAAGGGG
>CACZSE010000288.1 GCA_902783735.1 uncultured Lachnospiraceae bacterium | reverse complement strand
TCCGTAGAATATCCTTCCACACGCTTTTGAAGCTTGTAGATGGTATCCGCCATGTCTTCCTTACTCGGTTCCTCTTCACCTACTGCCTGATATGTTATGCTGACACCGCCCGCAAGATCAAGACCCTGCTTAATATTTGCGGCACTGCCCGATCCGCTTGCATCTATACCGTATATACTAGCGTATATTCCGCCTGCAAGGACAGCCAGCATCACCAACAGTGTGATAATACCATTTCTCTTACTCATTGTTCTCTTCCTCCCAATCGGCCAAAGCCGCCTTTATCATGATCGCGCATTCGATACGTTTTCTCTGTAATTCACATCCGAGATCGTATGCGTCATTGATATCTCCGTGGAAATTATATGAATTGGCGGCACATCCGCCGCTGCAATAAAACTTTGCGAAGCATTTCTTACACTTATCTTTTGCGTAAACATTGCAGGTCTTAAACTCATCGCGTATATCGGTTCTGAGTATGCCCTCCTCGACATTTCCCATAAGGAAATCCTCATTACCTACAAATTGATGACAGGGATAAAGATCTCCCCATGGCGTCACCGCCAGATATTCCGTTCCGGCACCGCACCCACTGAGTCTCTTCGCAACACACGGACCACCGCTTAAGTCTATCATAAAATGAAAGAAATTAACAGGCTTGCCTTCTTTTCGTCTTCTTATGATATCCTTTGCCAGCTCATCATACTGTTCCATGATCTTGGGGATGTCTTCTTCTCTCAGTGCATAACTGTCTTCCGGCTTGGCAACAACAGGTTCTACCGAGATCTGTCCGAATCCGAGATCTGCCAGATGTTTAACATCTTCAGAGAAATCAAGGTTATCGTGAGTAAATGTACCTCTGACATAATAATTCATCTGCTCTCTGCTCTCGGCTACCTTTTTAAACTTAGGGACAATAACATCGTAACTGCCCTGCCCACCCCTGAAAGGTCGTTTTGCATCATTTATCTCTTTTCTTCCGTCTATGCTGCAAACAACATTTGCCATCTCTTTATTGGCAAATTCGATAATGTCATCATCGAGCAGGACACCGTTTGTTGTAAGCGTGAACCTGAACTTTTTGTTGTTTGCTTCCTCCAAACTTCTGCCATATTCGACAAGCTGTTTTACAACGTCCCAGTTCATGAGCGGTTCGCCGCCAAAAAAGTCAACCTCAAGATTAACTCTGTTTCCGGAATTGGCCACAAGGAAATCCAAAGCTTTCTTTCCGGTCTCAAGACTCATAAGTGCTCTTTTGCCATGGTACTCGCCCTCACTGGCAAAACAGTATCTGCATGCAAGATTACAATCGTGAGCTACATGAAGACAAAGTGCTTTTACTACCGTGGATCTCTTTTTAAAATCTATTATGTAATTCTCATAGATATCTTCGGTATAAAGCTGTCCGTCCCTATAAAGCTGCAACAGTTCTCTGACAGCTTCTTCTATCTCCCGTGAACTGTATGACGTATGTTCCGATGCCATACATACCGCCTCAATTGCGGTTTCATCCGAAACCCCGGTCTTTACTATTGCTTCCAGTAAAGGGACCATGTCATAGACACAATCATCCACAATATGTATCGATCCGCTGTTAACGTCTAAAACGATATTGTATCCGTTATTCTTATATTGATGGATCATAAAAACCTCAACCCAAAACAAACTCGAAGTCTAGTCTGACTTCGAGTTTGAATAGTTTCTGAAAAATAAAATCAATACTATTATTTCAACTTCTCACAGCTCTGATTACCGACTGTGCAACTTGTTTTGCACGCTGACTGGCATGATGTCTGGCACTCACCGCATCCGCCCTTCTTCATAGACTCCTTGAGATCTCTTGTTACCAAAGTCTTAATGTGCTTCATAGATAATACTTCCTCCTAAACCGGATAATGTGTTCATTAATAATCCTGTACACTATAACATACTTTTCTGATATTATCAACCTCAGCCTATAACAAAGTTATGGCACTTAAGATAATTCTTCCTGTTCCGGTATCCTTAACAAGACCTTTTTTATTCTGTTCTTATCGATGGACTGCACCTTTATCCTGATACCTTCAGGTGTGGTAACTTCATCTCCCTGCTGCGGCATTCTGTCAAGTATCTGTATTACCAGACCTCCGATAGAATCATAATCTTCGCTGTCAAGTGTAAGGTTGAGTTCGTCATTGACATCGTCGATCTTTCTGCTTGCATCTATAAGATATGCGTTCTTTTCAACTTTTTTGAAAAACTCCTCTTCATCGGCATCGTATTCGTCTCTTATCTCACCAACGATCTCTTCGAGCAGATCTTCCAAAGTGACCATTCCTACACAAACGCCGTATTCGCTAAGAACGAAGGCCATACTATAGGGAGTCTTTCTGAGTTCCATCAAAAGATCCGCTGTCTTTTTAAATTCATAGGTATAATAAGTTTCACGAAGAATATCGGGGACCGAAAACGACCTTTTATCTTCCACGAGTATAAAATCCTTAATATTTATGAGTCCGACAATGTTATCCGGCTCCCCTCGATATACCGGTATCCTTGTGTACATGTTTCTTTTAAAGATCTCAAGCACATCATCATACTTAGCCTTTTCTTCCACACAGACCATATCGATCCTAGGAACCATGATATCCTTTGCTACCGAATCCGAAAAATCAAACACGTTATTGATCATCAGTTTTTCTCCTGACTCAATGACTCCGTCTTCATGACTGACATCCACGTATGTTCTGAGTTCAGCTTCGGTTATGGCATTTTTTTCATTGATATCTATTCTCAGGCACCACATTATTGCAGCAGCGATCTTGTCCACGATGATAATAACAGGGGTTAAGACCCACATGATCGCATATATCACAGGCGCATATATGAGTGCTATCTTTTCAGCTTTCACCTTGGCAACATTTTTAGGAACGATCTCTCCGAACAATAAAACGATTATGGTAAGAACTCCCGTTCCTGCCGATACTGCGGCATTTCCCCATAATTCCATGGTAAATATGGTCACCAATGCCGATGCGGCGATATTTACGATATTGTTTCCTATAAGGATGGCACTCAGCATTTTGCTGTAGCGCTCCTGGATCTTTTGCAAAAGAACGGCGCCGTGCTTTTTTTCTTCTGCCAGCGATCTTACCTTTATCTCGCTGAGGGTAGACAGAGCCGTTTCAGCAGATGAAAAAAAAGCTGATAAGAGTATAAGAACAATTATGATGATTAGTTTGATGATCTGTTCGTTTTCCAAAATAGTCTCCCGATCGTTATCTATACCAAAAAAGCCCTGAATTACTCAAGGCTTTAAAAGTGCTGGTAGTGGGACTTGAACCCACACGCGGTTACCCGCAACAGATTTTGAGTCTGCATCGTCTGCCATTCCGACACACCAGCATATCGGTCTTTCGACCGAAGTAAAGTTTATCATATGGCCGTAGCATTTTCAAGAGAAAAATCAACCCACGGCATTCTTTCTGTTTATCATGTCACGTTTTCTCAATGTCGAATCAAGTATTTTCTTTCTGATACGAAGATTCTTAGGAGTTATCTCCAAAAGTTCATCGGTATCGATAAATTCTAACGCCTGCTCAAGGCTGAGAACTTTTTTGGGCGAAAGTCTGAGCGCCTCATCGGCACTTGAGCTTCTTGTATTTGTAAGCTGTTTTTTCTTACAAACATTGATCTCTATATCCTCTGCTTTTCCGGTCTGTCCGACAACCATGCCTGCATAGACCTTTTCTCCCGGCTCAATAAACAGAGTTCCGCGATCCTGTGCATTATATAAACCGTATGTAATGGCCTCACCCGCCTCGAAAGCGATCAGGGAACCCTGTTTTCTGTACATCATGTCCCCTTTATAAGGTCCGTATCCTTCAAAGCTTGTATTCAATATGCCGTTACCCTTGGTATCGGTCATAAATTCTCCTCTGTAACCGATCAGACCTCTTGAAGGGATGCTGAACTGAAGTCTGGTATAGCCTCCGTTTATGGTCGTCATTCCGAGAAGTTCTCCTTTTCTCGAAGAGAGCTTTTGAATAACGTTTCCCGAAAACTCTTCCGGCACGTCTACGAAAGCAGTTTCCATCGGCTCCTGCTTCTGATTTCTTTCATTGTACTTATATAATACTTCTGCTTTTGATACGGCAAATTCATAGCCCTCGCGTCTCATATTTTCAATGAGTACCGAAAGATGTAATTCACCTCTTCCCGAAACCTTAAATACATCTGTACTGTCAGTCTCTTCTACTCTTAACGAAACATCGGTATTTAATTCCTTAAACAGTCTGTCTCTTAAATGTCTCGAAGTTATAAACTTACCTTCCTGACCTGCCAGAGGTGAATCATTTACCATGAAATTCATAGCTATCGTCGGCTCCGAGATCTTCTGGAACGGTATCGGGACCGGGTCATCAGGTGAGCAGAGTGTGTCTCCGATATGAATATCGGCAATTCCCGAGATCGCTACTATGGATCCTATCCTGGCTTCTTTAACCTCAACCTTGTTTAATCCGTCAAATTCGTAGAGCTTGCTGACCTTAACCTTTGTAGCCTTATCCGGCTCATGATGATTAACGATAACTACATCCTGATTTACGGTTATGGTACCATTGTCAACCTTGCCTACACCTATACGGCCTACATAGTCATTATAGTCGATCGTACTTATGAGAACCTGTGTACCTTTATCCGGATCTCCCGTCGGGGCCGGAATGTAATTGAGAATGGTATCAAATAAAGGTACCATATCTGTTCCCTTAACATCTGCGTCAAGACTGGCTATACCTGCCTTTGCCGAAGCAAATACGAAGGGACAGTCAAGCTGTTCGTCACTTGCATCCAGATCCATAAAGAGCTCCAATACCTCATCTATGACCTCCTGAGGTCGTGCTTCAGGTCTGTCGATCTTGTTGATACAAACTATTACGGGAAGTTTAAGTTCCAGTGCCTTACTTAAAACAAATTTCGTCTGAGGCATGACACCTTCAAATGCATCTACAACAAGGATAACTCCGTTCACCATTTTAAGTACACGCTCAACTTCACCGCCGAAATCAGCATGTCCGGGGGTGTCGATTATGTTTATCTTTGTTCCTTTATAAGTGATGGCCGTATTCTTAGAAAGGATGGTGATACCTCTTTCTCTTTCTATATCGTTTGAATCCATGATCCTTTCGGCCACTTCCTGATTCTCTCTGAATATTCCACTTTGCTTTAACAGTTCGTCTACCAGAGTTGTCTTACCATGATCTACATGTGCGATTATCGCTACGTTTCTAACATCTTCTCTTGTCTGAATCATATAAATTTCCTCAATAATCCATTAACTCTAAAACTAAGTAACTATATCACACAGAAAGTCAGTATGCAATATGAATAATATCATAATCACGATAAAAACGGCCGACCCTGTGGGATCGACCGTTAAAGATCTTATCATTATCAGTTGTAAGCACCGTCATACTCCATCATGCGCTTGTTGATATACATAGACTCATCGGCTCTTTTGGTAACTCCGGCAACCGAAAAATCGGTATAGGGGTTAAATACAGACATTCCAACCGCCATGGAAGCACGACCGTTCTCTATGCTGCCGACCTCCGAAGATTCCTGTATCCTCTGTCCGATGTCATCGATAAGTTCGTTACGCTTTGCGAAATCTTCTCCGGTCAGTATGACCGCAAACTCATCTCCGCCTATTCTGTAAACAGGACTGTGAGCATATGTTGCACATATAATCCTGCTGCAGTTCTTGATATATTTATCGCCCATCTGATGGCCGTATGTATCGTTTATGGTCTTTAAGTGATTTATATCGCACATCACTATGGCGAATTCTATTGCTTCTTTATTGGCTATCTTTCTTGTCAGTTCACCGACAGCCTCAGTATATGCCGTAATATTCTTAACCCCGGTAAGCGGATCGTTGTTTGCTCTTTTAACAACTTCTTCAAGCCGTTTCTTTAAAGAATCCTGTTCGTTGCGCATACTCTTTATCAATATCTTGGTTAAGGAAGTTACGGAAACCGGCTTTGTAAGATATGCCACCATTCCCGACTCCAGAGCCTTTTGCTTGGTAAATTCATCGGCATTTGAAGAAATTGCTATTATCGGTACATCGTGTGCCTTTGCACCCGGATCGTTCTTTATCCGTTTAGCTACTTCCCATCCGTCGATATCCGGCAATATGATATCCATAAGTACGACATCATATTTGTCGGCATCCTGTCCCGACAGTTCTTCAAGGGCTTCATTACCGTTTTCAACAGCCTTAACTTTAGCACCTTCTTCTTCAAGTATCTCTGATGTGATCCTTCTTGTAAGCTTATTATCTTC
>CACZSE010000287.1 GCA_902783735.1 uncultured Lachnospiraceae bacterium | reverse complement strand
ATTCCCAGACGATATTTTCCGTCTTCCGTTTTAAATGCTCTGGCTACATTCACCTTCTGACTGACACGCATTTCAAATCCTTCCGGCATGCTTCCCGGAACGACTTGAAACCTTGCTTTGAGATTTTTTTCACTTTTAAGAGCTTCATATTCGCTTTGTGATACTTCTACGAGCATTCCGGTGTTGGAAATATCCACAACCTTACCCACACAATGCTTAACGCCATGAGCCCACAGATGTACATCAAAACCGGTCTCGTATCTTATTCCTGATTTTTTCTCCTCAATGTATTCTTCGTAAGTGTTCTCTATATCAGGGTCGTATCCTCGTCTGTCGGTATTCTTTCTCTCATTGGTCTTGTCAGGTACATGACTCAGTATTCGCCTGTCTTCTTTCTCGAAGACAAGCTTATCCTCTATCACACCTTCTTTTTTGCGAAACTTCCTCATACACTTTCCTTCTATCCCTTTATCACTTTAAATAGTCATCAAGTCTTGCTATCGTGTAACCGGCCGCGATCCATTCGGGGATCATGATATCAAGCGCCTCAGCCGTATACTGAGCATCCGGGGACATATGCATTACCAATACGCTTCCGCCCGATACACCCGCTCTGCCATACCAGGTTGCCTCTCCGTTTCTCAATTTGCTCACCAGAGCATCCAATGATCCGGCTTCGTAATCACCCGTTGAGAAATCACCGCTTACTATATAACTGTATCCGACATCAAACAACTGATACATTCCCTCCCTGCTCACAGCAAGTGTCGGAGGTCTGTATATCGTAGATAATGCAGGTTTTCCGGCTATGTTCACATCTCCCACATATCTGTTGAGAATACTGTAGCTTCTGACTATATCTTTCCTGTAGGCCTGAGTCTCTTCAGGTGTCAGGGAAGCATAGGAATAATTACCCGCGCCGTCATCCGATGAGTGCCATGCCACAAAGTGCGAATCGGAATGCGAACCGATCATATGTCCGGAAACAGCGATCGCTCTTAACAGGTTTGGATTGTTTCTTACATTGTTTGTTCGAATGAAGAAATTTCCCTTTACTCCATATTTATCCAATACGTACAGCAGCTGATTAATATCTTTTTCATATCCCCAGTCATCAAATGTAAGGAACAGAAGATTTCCTCCTCCGACTTTTCCCGAGGTGTCAAATTTTCTCATTTCTTCTTCAGGAAATCCGGGTATGACGGTTACATCAGGATTACCTATATATCTTGATGCCATATAATTGTTCTGTTCCACATCACTTGCCATGCCGCCCAGAACAGAATTATTGTCAAATATTCGATTGGAGCCGGATCTTCCCGGATAATAAACATATCCCGAATGTGAAAGAGCACTTATGGTCTTTACGGTATAAGAAGTAGAATACTGTGCCTGGCCGTTCACATCCTTATATGTAAGCGCTGCTACCTTTGTCGATATATATCTCTTAAGAAGGCTTCCCAGCAGGGTATTCTCACTTCCCTCCGGAAGATTCTTATCGGCAGTGAAGTAATCCATATTGAAATATGAGATACTGCCTCGGTGAGCATCTATCTTGGCAACAAGTCCCGAATAGAATTCGGTAATATCGGCGGCATCGACAAATTCAGACTGCACAAGCGAGAATTCATGACCGATCAAAGTGCATCCCGTAGCCGAAACCGCCTCCCTTGTTTCATCTTTAACTTCTCCGTATGGCTGGAATATAAGATTTATATCTGTCTCATATTTCCATTGTGCATATTTCTGAGCACTTAAGATATATGTTGTGACATCTTCAAACTGTGTTTCGTTTTCTTCTTCTCTGTCGATGTAAGCCAGTCCAAGCTCATGTCCTTCTTCAAGTATCTTAAAGATCTGATCCTTGCATCCTATAAGTTCGTCCTGAGTGGCAAAGAAAGTTCCCTTATATCCCTTGGAATCAAGTATCTTTAAAACGTCATCCAAAACGACCTTATTGGAGATCCCATAGAAAATAAAGCTCATCGCTCTTTCGGATGTATATATAAAATCTCTCTTTCCGGCAAACTTTCCGTCGTTTGCCTCACGAAGCTCTTTAATGGTGTTATCATCGATCTTGGGTACACTGTCAGCGGATCTTACCAGTGTATGAACATCTACAACCTCTAATCCGGACTTTTTTGCGTCGCTTAAGAATGTTGTAACGCTGTCTTCGGTAAAGTTGTCGTCTATATCGATACGATTGATCTTTCCGGTCTGGGCACTTAT
>CACZSE010000286.1 GCA_902783735.1 uncultured Lachnospiraceae bacterium | reverse complement strand
TCTTCACGCAGTTTTTGTATCCTTTGAGTTATCTCCGCCCTTGTGGTCTTCCTGGCCATTTTTTTCAGTATCTCATCGGATGCATGCTGTATCGGCATATCAAGATA
The DNA here is from genome assembly GCA_902783735.1 of uncultured Lachnospiraceae bacterium. Lineage (GTDB taxonomy): Bacteria > Bacillota > Clostridia > Lachnospirales > Lachnospiraceae > Colinaster. The sequence goes on along the minus strand of CACZSE010000286.1, from coordinate 5,847 downwards.
ATGACAGACCTTCGGCTCGGTTTTGATAGTTTCTATAAGTTCATCCGTTATCTCTTCGGGATAACAGTATAGTATCCTGATCCACTTTATATCATCTATCTTTGCAAGTTCTTTTAAAAGTCTCGGAAGTGACTTTTTTCCGTAAATATCCGTCCCGTAAAGAGTTGTTTCCTGAGCCACCAGGATCAGTTCCTTAACACCCTTGATCGCAAGCCGTTTGGCATCTTCGATGAGAGTTTCGATCGGCACTGATCTGTAGTTACCTCTTATGTAAGGAATGACACAGTAAGTACACCTTTTGCTGCAGCCCTCAGCGATCTTAAGATAAGCACTGTGTCCCGATGTAGTTAACATTCTGTCATATCCGCAAAGTGCCGGAGACTGGATGTCCCCCAAAACATCTTCAGACTTTTCTTCTTTTACAAGAAGCTTATCCAAAGTATCGGCTATCTTGTCCCAGCTGCTTATACCAAGTATCGCATCAACCTGAGGTATCTCTTTATGAATATCCTCACTGTATCTTTGACCGAGACATCCCGTGACTACAACCGCTTTAAGCTTTCCTTCCTGCTTAAGAGCCGTCAGCTGCAAGATATTGTCGATGGATTCCTGCTTGGCGTCTCCGATAAAGCAGCAGGTGTTGATGACTGCCGCATCGGCGTCATCCTCGCTGTCTGTTATCTCATATCCTCTTTTTGTCAGGATGCCCAACATCATCTCCGTATCTACGGTATTTTTGTCGCATCCAAGTGAAATGAAAAGTATCTTCATACAAAAACCCAAAAAATAAAACCCGTTACCGGGTTTTATCTTTACTCCTCATCATCGCCGATAATGTGTATCTTTGATTCGTTAAGCTCATCGATCGCTACCGAAAGGGCTTTTCTTCCATCAGCCTCTACCAAAGGGTCATCACCCGCTATGATCTGTCTGGCTCTCTTAGATGTAGCCATAACGATCGAATAACGTGAATTTACGATCTTTGCCTCACCGGGCTCGACCTCGCTGTTTACTACTTTCATTAGATCTGAATAAGACGGATGTAACATAGTTTCTCCTTTCATCTATCCTTAAGCTCTTTGCGTATTTTTTCTATAAATTCAATATTTCTGTCTGCCTTTAGTTTGGCTTTCTGTATTATATCATGCATATCTTCTATGCAAGTATCAAGATCGTCGTTTACGATCAGATATTCATATTCTTCTATGCCTTCGGACTCCTCAGCCGCTCTCTTTAAGCGCTTGTTGATAGTCTCTTCGTCCTCGGTGCCTCTGCCTTTAAGTCTGTTCACGAGAGTCTGAGCATCCTTGGTTGTAACAAATAACAGTAAAGCCTGCGGAAATCTTTCTTTTATCTGTAAAGCGCCCTGTATCTCTATTTCAAGCAAAACATCTTTTCCGGCATCGAGCTGTTCAAAAACATAATCCTTGGGAGTGCCGTAATAGTTTCCGACATATTGGGCATGCTCTATAAGTTTTCCCTCTTCTATGCTCTTTTCGAATTCCTCTTTAGTAACAAAGAAGTATTCGACTCCCTCTGTTTCGCCGGGTCTCATGGCTCTGGTGGTCATAGAAACAGATAAAGCATAATTGTCATATCTGGCAAGAAGCCCTTTCATGAGAGTTCCTTTGCCGGCACCGGAAAAGCCCGATACAACTGTCAAAAGTCCTTTTTTCATATATTATCCTTTTACTCTATGTTCTGTATCTGCTCTCTGACCTTTTCGATCTCAGTCTTAAGCTCGATACCACGATTGGCTATCTCTATATCACTGACCTTGCTTAAGGTAGTATTGGCTTCCCTGTTCATCTCCTGAGCTATAAAGTCAAGCTTTCTTCCGATACTGCCGCCTTCAATGAGTATAGCCTTCATGGTCTCAATATGACTTCGCAGACGTACCATTTCTTCATCAACACAGATCTTGTCTGCAAATATGGTCACTTCCTGAACGATACGGCTCTCGTCTATCTTGGCATCCTCAAGCATCTCCTGAACTCTTGCGATCAGTTTGCTTCTGTAATCCTCTATGATCTGAGGGCATTTACCTTCAATAAAGTCAACTGTATCAAGCATGAAATCCAACTTTGCTATGATATCATTCTTAAGGTTTTCGCCTTCCTTGATCCTGGTATCGACAAATGCCTCGCATGCACCCCTGATCGCCTTTTCAAGCATTCTCCAGATGCCTTCTTCGTCTATTTCAACATCATCCAAAGTAAACACCTCGGGATAACGTGATACCAACGAAACCCTTACATCATTTTCAATATGAAACTCTTCCGACATCTGAGTAAGATATCTCATGTACTCGGCAGCAACTTCGGGATGGTATTTGATCGTAACACCCGTGTCGGAATTGTCTTCATATGTGATAAAGAGGTCTATCTTTCCTCTTTGCATATATTCTTTTAAGAGATTTCTGATCGATGCATCAAAGAAATTGAGTTTCTTTGGCATCTTCATTGAAACATCCAGATATCTGTGATTTACGGATTTTATCTCTACTGTAACTTTTCTGTTATCTTCGGCTATCTCAAACCTGCCGAAGCCTGTCATACTTTTTATCATAAATATCCCCAATCGGTAAACAGGATGATACCGAACCGATTTCATTACATCGCATACAAAATTGATTATATTCCAAAAACACTTCTTTAGTCAATACGTTCTATACCCGTAATATCCGAATCTATGAGCATTGAATAGTTGGTATGATATATAACAAACCCCACGGGCTGTCCCGGTGATTTCTTTACATGTTTTTTTTGAATATAATCTATCTCAACCTGTCCGTCGCCGCTTCCCTTACTGTAATGTGCGGCAAGCCGTGCGGCTTCTTCGAAAGTCGAATCCGGCAACTCTTTGTTTTCACATTTTACTATCACATGACTTCCCGGCATTCCTTTCACATGAAACCACCAGTCATTTCCGGTAGCCAGTTTAAATGTAAGCTCTTCGTTCTGAAGATTATTCTTGCCTACATACATATGAAATCCGTCCGAGCTTATATAGTGAAAAGGTCTGCTTGTAAATCTTTCCTTCTTGACACTCCCTCTTTTTTTGATAAATCCGTTTTGTATGAGTTCCTGTCTTATCTCATTCAGGTCTTCCTCTTTTTCGGCTATATCAAGCGACGTAAGGATCGACTCCAGATGGTCTATCTCATTTTTCACTTCCAAAGTAAGACTCTCAAGCGCTTCCTTTGTTCTTTTAAGCTTGGAATACTTGTCAAAATATTTCCCAGCATTTTCCATAGCATTAAGCTCGGGATCCAAAGGTATCAGGATCTTTTCTCCCGTATAATAATTGTCCACCTCAGCCGACTTAACACCTTCCTTTATTCCGTAGCCGTATGTATGCAGCAATTCTCCGTATACCTTATATTTGTCCATTTTTTCGGTATCTTTAAGCTGCTTCATCTGAAGGTCATACTTTTTGACATCTCTCTCGAGGTGTGTGGTCACTATCTTCCTGAGATCGACACTTTTCTGACGGATCCTTGTTACCTTTTCCTTCTGCTCATAAAAGGCGATTATGAGTTCGCTCGCACTTTCAAATTTTTTTATATTTTGCGGCGAATAGCTGCTGACAGGAACCATGCTGTACTCCTTGGGAATACCGTTTTCATACAATATTTCGGGTTCATAAGCATGTTCTTTTACTCTTTTCATTACCGAAAAGAATGCTTCATAAAGATCATGTATCCCATCCTTATCAAGTGCCAAAGTCGAAGCAGCATCGATCCCGGCCATGTAACATATCTCATTTGCTATCATCGGCGAAATGCCTGTATAAGAAGAATAGACAGCTTTAAACGGCTCCGTGGCTCTTTTTAGTATCACATCCGCAAATTGCGCTTCATCGGTATTTAACGGGTTTAACTTCTCTCCGCTTCCCGGAATGAAGTAATCACATCCCGGCAACACCTCTCTTACCGAGCTTACAAGTCCGGATATATGCTTGATGCTGTCCAGTATCCTGTCGTTATCGTCGGTAAATATGATGTTACTGTATTTGCCCATCAGCTCTACTATAAGTTTTTTGTTCTTAAGATCTCCCATTTCGTCGAGATGCTCAAGTTCAAAAACGATAACTCTCTCAAAATCAGGCTGATAAATATCAGTAATCCTTGCATTTTGTATATGTTTTCTTAAAAACATACAAAATACAGGTGCCTGAGCCGGACTGACCTTATTATTTTGTGTTATGTAAACTAGTGGCAGTGTAGAATTTGCACTCAAAACAACTTTATATTGCCCATATACAGGATTCCCGTCGCTATCGCGACGGGCTCCTTTAATAGTTAACATAAGTTCGTCTTTTTCCGGTTGTGCTATCTTATTTATCCTTCCGTCAAGGCAACAGTCTCTCAATTGTTGCACGATCGCAGATATTGTAATGCCATCAAAAGCCATGATACTGCCTTTCTTACGGGCTTTCAAAAAGTACTGAGTCTTGAATCTTTAGAGCCCGTTATCCATGGGCACCTTACGGTATTACCGGTGTCCAGTATTTCTGATTGTAGATATCTGTCAACCTGTAGCTCGCCATGGTTTGAGAATCAGCGATCTTTATGTTGGATATCTGAGTTTTTTCACTTATTGTTATTGTTGTGTCAAGCTTGTAACTGTCACTGTAGGTTCCGTCATATGCATAATAATCACATATAGGCTCAACAGTGTCTCCTGCCTTTACTTCTTCTATGTTCTTCGCAACAGCTTCGGTCTCACCTTCAGTATATACAAATCGTGCCCCGGATATGTAACCGTTTGGATTCTCACTGTCAAAGGTAATGAGCAGTTCTGCTCTTTCACCGTTTAAGAAACAGGGTACATAACCGGTTATTGTATAAGAATCCGAATAGTCTATTGTATCCATGTGATAATACGGCACGATATTTCCGTCCAGTGCAAGCCATGTTCCGTCATATTCTCCGTAGAGTGAGCCATCGTCATCGAATTCAAATACATTATCGATCCCCAGATCTATATATCCTTCTCCGTCATCCACAAATACGTTCAATTCCACATCCTGAACAAGATCCCACTGAGAATCATCCAATATAAGCTTATAAGTACCGTCAGCTTCGGTCCATACCAGATCGTTCGGATCGAGGTAATTATCCGAAATGTAATCTGCCGTATCCTGATCGCTTATTTCGCGACCCATAAACAGATCGAGGATCGAAGGGTCAAATCCGTATGATGATGCACTGCCCGATGATGAACCTGAACCACCAAGCATATCTCCCAAAAGTGACATTATCGCATCTGATGAGCCGCCGGAAGGTTCACTCACGCTTCCGCCTCCAACCAAAGATCCCGTCAATGATGAATACGGATTTGATGTACCGCCTGCTGCCATCTGACCGGTCACTTCGGTAGAAGCAAACTGTTGAATACACTTTGAATATTCCCTGTCCATTCCGATCTTACTGAAAAGACTTAAAGCATTGCTTACCTTACCGGTTTTCTGATAAGGGAAATAAATGGCAAGTCCGTGTGCATCCGTCATGCTTGATGACGTTCTGTTATACTTAACCGCTCCCTTTAAGGCATCGGATAGCATTTTACCTTCTTCATTTCCGATATTTTGGCAAAAATGTATCAGATCGATCTGATCGATCTTTGATGACTGGGCGAACTCTCTTGTGTTCTTTCTGGCTATTGCAACCTTCTTATAATCTTTATTCTCTATAAGTTCTCCCGCAGATCTTGCAAATTCGGTAAGCTTATCCGGAACTGTTGCCTTAAGCTCCGCAAGGTCAACTACGGAAAGCGTTGTCTTCTGTCCTCTGCACTTCTGATCACATACATCCACAAAATCATCTACTATATTCTTACCGAC
>CACZSE010000285.1 GCA_902783735.1 uncultured Lachnospiraceae bacterium | reverse complement strand
GCCTTATCCATATCGATCGAACCCGCATTTTTAGTAAAACGCATACAGCCATACCCAAGCTGGGATATGGCTGTTTTATTTCTGTCGTATCTGTATTTCATGAAATAACCTCCGTTGATGAAACCATGTGTAACTATAGTGGCATGATAACACAAAAACTCGTGATATTGGAAGTATTGAGGATATAATTGAAAATTATATGTTTAAATTACTTCTTCGACATATGGTGCCATAATTACGATCGCATACAGTGTCAAATGTCAGTGAAAAGCACAGGGAATTTATGAAGATGATACATATGATCACCGGCAAAGAAATTCAAGTATCTCTTAGAATACCAAGCAAGACGTGTACATGGATGTACACGTCAGAGCGCTCTCGCCCGGACGGCGTATGAGCGCTCGATTGCGTCAGCTATGTAAATATTTCCTTAGAGATACTTAGAATTTCACGTCGGTGATCATCGTATCAGATTAATAAATTCCCTATGCCCTTCACTGCCATGCCACTCCCCCCTAAAAAAATACCCCCGCGCAGAAACCTGCCCGGGGGTGTTGTAAACTATGTTAGTTTTTCTTGTTTTCGTTGTAAGCTTTCTTGGCTTCTTCGATACCTGCTCTCAAACCTGCGAGGCCGGCTTTTGCAACTTCTGCAGAAGTCTCGGCAAGGTCTTTAGCAAGAGCCTGTGCTTTCTCGGCAGCTTCTTTAAGCTTCTCTTTTGTCTCGTCATCTACGAAGACCTTCTTGTCACAGTTCTTGTCGTTACTCTTTGTATCTTTACTCTCAGCCTTTGAAGCGATAGCAGCCTGAGCAGCGGCCAGTCGTGCGATCGGAACACGGAAAGGTGAGCATGATACATAATCAAGACCTATCTGGTGGCAGAACTCAACCGAAGCGGGATCGCCGCCGTGCTCACCGCAGATACCTACGTGAAGCTTGGGATTAACCGGCTTTCCGAGGTCGATAGCCATCTTCATGAGCTTGCCGACACCGTTTCTGTCGAGCTTAGCGAAAGGATCGTTCTCGAAGATCTTGGCTTCGTAATATGCCTGTAAGAACTTACCTGCATCATCTCTTGAGAAGCCGAAGGTCATCTGAGTAAGGTCGTTTGTACCGAAGCAGAAGAAATCCGCATCTTCGGCGATCTCGTCCGCAAGGAGTGCAGCTCTGGGGATCTCGATCATGGTACCTACTTCGTATTCTATCTTTGTATCGCTTGCTGCGATCTCAGCATTTGCGGTATCCACAACAAACTTCTTGATCATTACAAGCTCTTTCTTTTCACAGATGAGCGGGATCATGATCTCAGGCTTTACGCACCAGTCGGGGTGCTTCTTCTGTACGTTGATAGCAGCTCTGATAACAGCCTTTGTCTGCATAACCGCGATCTCGGGATATGTAACGTCAAGTCTTGAACCTCTGTGACCCATCATGGGGTTGAACTCATGGAGTGAAGCAATGATTGACTTGATGTCATCAACGCTCTTGCCCTGAGCATCGGCAAGCTTCTTGATGTCAGCTTCCTCAGTAGGAACGAACTCATGAAGCGGAGGATCAAGGAATCTGATGGTAACCGGGTTACCTTCCAGAGCTTCGAAGAGTCCTTCGAAGTCACCCTGCTGATACGGAAGTATCTTATTGAGGGCTGCCTCTCTGTCTTCTGCATTGTCTGCACAGATCATCTCACGGAAAGCAGCGATCCTGTCTTCCTCGAAGAACATATGCTCTGTACGGCAAAGACCGATACCCTCGGCACCGAGCTCTCTTGCCTTCTTTGCATCTGCGGGAGTATCCGCATTTGTTCTTACCTTAAGTGTTCTGTACTTGTCGGCCCATGCCATAACACGTCCGAACTCACCGGCTATCGTAGCATCAACGGTAGGGATGATACCTGCGTAGATGTTACCTGTTGTACCGTCTATGCTTATCTCGGAACCTTCATTAAATGTTGTTCCGGCAAGTGTAAATGTCTTATTTTCCTCGTCCATCACGATGTCGCCGCATCCTGATACACAGCAGGTTCCCATACCACGGGCAACAACAGCTGCATGGCTTGTCATACCGCCACGAACAGTAAGGATACCCTGAGCAACCTTCATGCCCGTGATATCTTCGGGAGATGTCTCAAGACGAACAAGTACTACCTTTTCACCTCTTGCATGCCATACCTCTGCATCATCTGCAGAAAATACAACCTTACCGCAAGCTGCACCGGGAGATGCACCAAGACCTTTTCCGAGAGGTGTTGCAGCCTTAAGGGCAGCTGCATCAAACTGAGGGTGAAGGAGTGTGTCGAGGTTTCTGGGATCGATCATTGCAACCGCTTCTTCCTCTGTTCTCATGCCCTCATCTACAAGATCACAGGCGATCTTAAGAGCAGCCTGTGCCGTTCTCTTACCGTTTCTTGTCTGAAGCATATAGAGCTTTCCGTGCTCAACGGTGAACTCCATATCCTGCATGTCTCTGTAATGATTCTCAAGTATAGAGCAAACTTCTTTAAACTGCTTGAAAGCTTCGGGGAATTTCTCTTCCATCTCGGCTATCTTCATGGGAGTACGAACACCGGCAACAACGTCTTCGCCCTGTGCATTTGTAAGGAATTCACCGAACAGGCCCTTAGCACCCGTAGCGGGGTCTCTTGTAAATGCAACACCGGTACCGCAGTCATCACCCATGTTACCGAATGCCATTGACTGAACGTTTACGGCTGTTCCCCATGAATAAGGGATGTCGTTGTCACGACGATAAACATTTGCACGAGGATTGTCCCATGAACGGAAAACTGCCTTTATGGCACCCATAAGCTGTTCCTTGGGATCGTCGGGGAAATCGGCCCCGATCTTTGCCTTGTACTCTGCTTTGAACTGATTTGCAAGTTCCTTAAGATCTTCGGCGGTAAGCTCTACGTCCTGCTTAACGCCCTTCTTTTCCTTCATCTGATCGATGAGTTCTTCGAAGTACTTCTTTCCTACTTCCATAACTACATCGGAATACATCTGTATGAATCTTCTGTAGCAGTCCCAGGCCCATCTGGGATTGCCTGACTGAGTTGCGATAGTATTTACTACCGTCTCATTTAAACCAAGGTTGAGGATAGTATCCATCATACCGGGCATAGATGCTCGTGCGCCTGAACGAACGGAAACAAGAAGCGGATTCTCAACATCGCCGAACTTCTTTCCCGTGATCTCTTCCATCTTTCCGATATACTCATTGATCTGAGCCTGGATCTCGTCGTTGATCTCACGACCGTCCTCATAGTACTGTGTACAAGCCTCTGTTGTGATCGTAAATCCCTGAGGTACCGGAAGTCCGATATTTGTCATTTCTGCCAGATTGGCGCCTTTTCCACCTAAGAGGTTACGCATGTTTGCGTCGCCTTCTTTGAACATATAAACCCATTTTTTGGCCATATTCATTCTTTCTCCTTTTACCATCTTATTTTTCACACAACCATTTTATAATATGTCGGGTGCAGTTTGCACTAGACAATACTACCAACTTTTATAAGAAATATATGCATTTATAGGGCAAAAAAGCACCCTTATATAAAGGGTGCTATTGTCTTAGAATGTAAATTTGTCTGCAAAGAACGCATCGAGCTCATCAATGGCAACCCTCACTTGTTCCATTGTATCACGAAAACGTACCGTTACACAATTGTCTTCTTCAGAATCGAAGTCATAAGTTATGCAGAAAGGAGTTCCGATCTCGTCCTGTCTTCTGTATCTCTTTCCGATATTTCCTCTGTCATCGAATTCGCAGTTATATTTCTTTGAAAGCTG
>CACZSE010000284.1 GCA_902783735.1 uncultured Lachnospiraceae bacterium | reverse complement strand
TTTAGAAATCCAGGATAGGTTTAAGTCCGTATTTTTTTAGCGAATCGCTGATATCCATGATATCAAAGCGCTCATTCTCAATGTAAAACTCCCAGATCTTATCCTCCAGCAGACTATCGGAAATAGTATAACCGGCTCTCGATAACAGATCCTTTGTATCATCAAGATTAAGTTCAAGACCAACACAAAACTGAAAAGCAGTGCGCTTATCCGGTCTGTAGATCTTCGGGTTCTTTCTTACTTTAAATACAACGTGTTTTGATACCCATGCTGTATTTTCAAGTACTGTCAACGATATCTTTTTTCTTTCGGAAAGATACAGCAGATATACTCCGAACGGATCCTTAAGATGCTTTATTCTCTCATCAAGTTTTTCCTCATCTACAGGCTCTTCATATTCAAGATCTTCGCCTGCATCCTCACATGCAGACAGAACGCTGCCGGTTTTACTCGCTGCAAATGCAAACAGACGTTTATCCAGTGCACTTGCCCTGCCCATATACGCAGCGTGACGACTGTCCGAAGGCGGAATCGATCCGAAGTACGGATCACCATATTCTTCTTTTCGCTTTTTACATACATAATTATGATCTATGAACGCTTCTATCTGAGGATGAAGCTTTTCTGCCAGCTCCGTGGAAACTGTGTCAAAGACAACTATGTATATCTCCATATCATCATGAAGAAGAAAGGCATTTATCTCATCCATCGCTATCCTGAGAGCATACGCTTTGGGAAATCCAAAGTTTCCTGTAGATATCAATGGAAATGATATAGATCTTATTCCATTTTCTTTTGCCAGATCCAGGCTTTTTCTGTAACAACTTCTCAGTCTCTCAACCTCGCCGCATTCTCCATCAATATAAAACGGACTGACAGCATGGATTATATACTTCGCCTTGAGATCAAATCCGGGAGTTATAAACACTTCGCCTTCTTTAACATACCCGAAGCTTTCTCTTGCCTTATGAAGCCTGTCATATCCGGCAGCTTCATATATTGCCGATTCACAACCGGTTCCGACCTCAGGTGTCTCTCCGGCCGTATTGACTATAGCTTCCGTATTCATTTTGGTAATATCGTTTCTTACTATCTTTAAAGACACGTATCATCCTCCCAGAGAATCTGTATGGTTCCAACCTTTCGTAATGTCGATGTCGTATTAGTAAATAATAGCCCACCTTGTATCAGGTGAGCCATTATAAGTTTTAAAGATCAGTTACTCTCCACCACCAGTGAACATGACGCTTCGTGCGTATATACGCTGTCTTCGCCGATCGTATCCATGTCGTACGGGGTCAGCTGATATACATAGTAGTTTATCCAATTGGTATAGAGCGTGTTTGCATGAGCTCTCCATAAAAGGTTGGGTTTATTTTCCGGATCATTATCGGGATAATAATTTTCCGGAACCTGTATATCGAGTCCCTTTGCGACATCTCTCTTATATTCATTTTCAAGAGTTCTTCTGTCATATTCAAAATGGCCCTGAACAAACACCTGTCTTCCGTCCTGCGCTATGCAAAGACAAACACCCGCTTCTTCAGACTCAGCCAGTACCGTAAGTTTGTCACATCCGTATATATCTTCCCTTGTGACCTCGGTATATCTGCTGTGGGGAACCCAGAATTCATCATCAAATCCTCTTACTAACGGTGTTCTCCTGTTAAGAACCCTGTGTCTGTATATTCCGAAAAGTTTCTTCCCTATCTCTCTTTTATTTAAACCATAATGATAATGCAATGCAGCCTGTGCACCCCAGCATATGTGGAATGTACTGGTAACATTTGTCTTTGTCCATTCCATGATACTGCACAGTTCAGGCCAATAGTCAACCTCTTCAAATTCCATCTGTTCTACAGGTGCTCCGGTTATTATCATGCCGTCAAACTTTCTGTGTTTGATGTCATCAAAGTTTACATAAAACTTGTTCAGATGATTCGCAGATGTGTGTTTTGAATGATGTGTCGAGATCTTAACAAAAGTCACATCAACCTGCAGAGGCGTATTGGACATGGATCTTAACAGATGCCACTCCGTATCTTCCTTTACCGGCATGAGGTTTAAGATGGCTATCTGCAAAGGACGTATATCCTGATGCGCTGCCCTTTCCTCATCCATGACAAATATATTTTCCGCTTCCAGTATCTCCTTGGCGGGAAGCTCATTTTGTATTCTAACAGGCATCCTACTGCCTCCCTTCCTTTTATTTGATCATATCCAAGAGTTCATTTTCATCTATGATCTTTATGCCCAGTTCCTGAGCCTTTGTAAGCTTTGAGCCTGCTGCCTCACCGGCTACCAAAAGGTCTGTCTTTTTGCTCACGGAGCCGGTCACCTTTCCACCGTTTTTCTCTATCAGCTCCGAAACCTCTTTTCTTCCCAGCGTAGGAAGTGTACCGGTAACAACTATGGTAAGTCCTTTGAGACTGTCACCGTCCGACTCATCTTTGATAGCAGCAAAGTTAAGTCCTCTTTCCTTAAGCTTCATAAGTATCTTAACATTATCTTCGTCATTAAAAAATGAGTTTATGCATGCTGCTGTAACACCGCCTATATCATCTATGGTCTCCAGCTGATCAGTCGTTGCATTCATCAGATCGTCTATCGTATCAAAATGTTTCATAAGAGCCTTAGCGGTAGTTGCTCCCACATTTCTGATAGCCAGACCCGTGAGCAGCTTGTATGCATCATTCTTTTTTGATTCTTCAATTGCTTCGAGTATCTTGTCGGTATTCTTTTCCTTTCCCATGATACCCTTTTTTATAAGCTCTTCCCTGTGGTTTTTCAGATCATATATATCGCCGTAATCTTTTATATATCCTTCGTCGACAAGGGTTGCTGCATATGTCTCTCCAAAGCTCTTGATGTCCATGGCATCCTTACCGGCAAAATAGGCAATGGTACGCTTAAGCTGTGCCGGACAGCTTGGATTGGTGCAGTATATATCACAGGTCTCTTCTTCTTTTGTAAGTAAATGCGAACACACCGGGCAGACGGTCGGCGGCACATATTCCCTGCCTGTTGTCTTTGTTACCCTTACTATTGCAGGAATGATCTCCCCCTGCTTTCTGCATATAGCCTTACACCCTTCGGAAATATTCATGCTCTTTATAAAATCGGCATTGTGAAGAGTAGCTCTCCTTACACTGGTTCCACAGAGTCTGACCGGTTCTTTAAACCTTGCTCTGAAAGTCATCTTTCCGGTCCTTCCCGTATCAACTTCAATCGCTTCTATCTCAACTTCTTTTTCTTCGGGCGGATATTTATATGCTATATGTCCCGCACTGTATTTACTGGACCCCGAAAAAGTATCTCTGTAGCCAATGCGGTCAATCTTGATCACGGCTCCGTCTATATCATAAGCAAGATCTCCTCTGCTCTCGCCGATCGCATCGATCGCATCAAGTATCTCGTCTTCCGTCTTACAGAGCTTATGAGGTACAACGGCTATCCCCGCTTCTTCAAGACGCTTTAAGCCTTCCGTATGATATAACATAAGATCTTCACTGCCGCCTTTTGCATCCTGCACATTAAAAATGTACATTCTTAATCCGCGTTCTTTTGTAATATTGCTGTCCAGCTGACGGAGCGTCCCTGCGGCCAGATTTCTGGGATTGGCAGCGACCTTTTTCCCAAGTTCCTCCTGTTTTTCATTGAAACGTTCGAAGTCTTCATGTGACATATAGACCTCGCCTCTTAATTCCACATACCCGGGCAGGTCTATCTTCTTTTTCACGTCAGGTATAACAAACGCATTTAATGTTACATCCTCGCCTTCAAGGCCGTTTCCTCTGGTCTCAGCGAGTGTAAGCTTTCCGTCCGTATATCTCAGGGTCATGGAAAGACCGTCTATCTTTTGTTCAACGGAAAAATCAGCATCCGGATATATAGCTCTTACTTCCCTTACCCATGCGATAACATCCTCTTTGGTAAATACATCCTGAATGCTGAGCATGGGTACATTGTGTACTACCGTAACACCGGCTTCTCTTTTTGTCGTTCCGCCTATCTTTTGCGTCGGAGAATCTGATGTTACCCACTCCGGGTGTTCTTTTTCCACAGACTTGAGTTTAAGCATCAGCTCATCATATTCAAAATCCGATATTTCGGGTGCATCATCATTGTAATACCGGTTCATATGGTAATCTATATTTTCACAAAGCTTGTTGTATTCTTCTTTTGTCATGATACTCTCTTCTTGATCGAAT
>CACZSE010000283.1 GCA_902783735.1 uncultured Lachnospiraceae bacterium | reverse complement strand
GTCTGTTCATCCAAAACCGTTTTTTCAGGCTTTGTATCCGGTGTAAAGGGTTTCTGACCGAAGCTCTCTATGCATGCAGGTCCACCGTAAACAGCAGCTTCATCTTTGATCTTTTGAAGGCTGTCCCTATAGCACTCAAGTTTTCTTTCCATAAAGCCATGATCAAAATATAAGACCTTGTCATGTTCGTGATCCGAGTCAAACTGCTGATTGGCCGATGTGCTCTCAATGCCCCTTTTAATAACGCTCCTGCCCAGCAAAAAACTTGGTGTACTGTAATGTATGATCGTCTCAAGTCCGGCATCTTTAAACATCAGTACCGCTTCTCTGACAACTCTTTCAAAGCCGAGAAAATATCTGATCTCCACGGTTTTCTTGATGCTTATATCTTTTCCCGTGGCTTCGAATCCTTTTATGTATCCCTGTGTAAATGTCCTTGCAATGGAAGAGATGTCATCTTTAGAAAGTCCGGCCATGAAAGCAGCCATCGACAGTTCGGTTTCGGAAATATACTCACCGTAATCATAAAGATAATCGCAGTCACTCAGATCAGCTTCCATGACAATGGATTTTACATAGCTCCCGGTATCAGTAAACGAATCCTTAAGAGAATCTTCGAGCATAAGATCGAGATAGTCGAAAGCGAAGCTTCGGTATGTCTCCTTTAACTCAGAGATCTCCGGATGTTTGTACAGTTCCGTTTTAGCCGTGACAAACATTCCGTATATTTCCAAAAACAGTTCTTCACGTATAATGACCTGCTCAATATTCTGACTGTAGGCATATATTATGCAGCTTCTGAGCTCGGCATATACCGCCGACAGTATCTGTCCGATATCCTTTCCGAGTTTTTTAACAGCATACGAAGGATTCAGATAACTGTTCTCGTAATATTTTGGTCTGAGCTCGATATACAGCTCCTTATTCAGCTGTATCTTTTTTGTCATGGAAGTCCGGTAAAAGCTGCCATCCATAACTGCACTTAAAATATCATTTATCTTTCGAAGATACAATGCCACCTGATTAAAGAAAGGATAATATGCATCATCGACCTCACACTTATCACAGATAGCTGCGATCCTTTCCGAAGCCAGATCATACCTTTCTTTTATCAGCTCACATATATCTTCATCCGTCTTTCTTTTATATGAATAATTCATAAGATGTACCGTTTAAATCCCGTATGCTCCTGCGTACAAGACCATGCTGACTCCCAAAAGTGCGATAAGATTGAGCACGATCCCAACATAGGAAAAGAAATGAAATTCGTCTACTCTGGCTTTTGAAACATATCCCAATATCAGGCCCACGGTAGAGAACAGCAGTATCATGAACCCGGTGGAACCGAGCCTGTCTGTCGCAACGCCTCCAAGCTTATATGTGCTGTATATGGCAAATCCCAACGCAATATTGGATATAAGCCCCAGAACCGTGGCCATGATGGCCTGCGGGGAATGCTTCTTATCAGTAAATAAATACTTCTTTCCCATCATGAAGCTCCGATCATTTTACTCCATATTCTTCATAGTAAGCATCAATTCTTGCCTTCAGTTCGTCATCCAGCATGCCTTTCTTTGAAAGGTATTCAATAACTTCTTTCATAGAAACGATCGCGTTAGTTTCAAAACCGTATGTTTCCTTTATTTCATCAAGTGCACCCTTATCGCCCTTGCCCTTCTCACATCTGTTAAGAGAAACCATGAGCCCGACTATGGTAACATCTCCCTGAGCCTTGACGATCGGTATCGTCTCCTCCATGGATTTGCCGGAAGTCGTAACATCCTCAATGACAACTATCCTGTCTCCGTCCTTTATGGGACTTCCCAACAGTATACCGGCATCACCATGATCTTTAGCTTCCTTACGGTTAGAGCAATATCTGATCTCCTTTCCGTATAACCTGCTGTATGCCATGGTCGTGGCAACGCTCAACGGGATACCTTTATATGCCGGTCCGAATAAAACATCAAAATCATCACCGTATTTGTCATGAATGGCTTTTGCGTAGTATTCTCCAAGCTTTGAAAGCTGAGTACCGGTAACATACAATCCGGCATTCATGAAGAAAGGGGATTTCCTGCCGCTTTTCAGAGTAAAATCTCCAAACTTCAAAACTCCGCAATCCAACATAAAATCAATAAATTCCTGCTTATAAGCTTCCATTTAATTTCCTTCCCGTGGATTTCGTTAAGATCCACCTCAAATTTAATTCAATGCCTGATATATGTCTTCTTTCATGGCTTTTACTGCTGCGAGTGCTGCATCGGCAAAGCCCTTTTCTCCATATGATGCATACTGTTCCTGCTGGTATGCGCCGATTATGCCGCGGCTTGAGTTGACTATGGCACCAAGACCGTCTTTATTGAAGAAATGTACAAGATCCTTACCCTTGCCTCCCTGTGCTCCATAGCCGGGTACAAGAATAAAGCTCTTTGGCATAACCTCTCTCATGAGTTTTCCTTCTTCGGGATATGTGGCTCCGACAACCGCACCTACGTATGAGTACTCATCTCCCATGCAGTCCATAGCCCACTCGTTTACCTTCTCTCCTACGAGTTCAAACAGTTTTCTGTTTCCCACAAGCTGATCCTGGAACTCTCCGCTGCTGGGATTTGAAGTCTTAACCAAAACGAATATACCCTTCTTCTCCTCTTTGCAAACATCGATAAACGGCTTAACTCCGTCACTCCCGAGATAAGGATTGACAGTAACAAAGTCTTCATCAAAGCCTCTGCATAAAGTATTTCCGATCTTGACACCGCCAAGATGACCTATCGCATATGCTGTAGAAGTAGAACCTATGTCACCTCTTTTTATATCTCCTATGACCACAAGTCCTTTTTGCTTACAATACTTTACCGTTTTTTCAAAAGCCTCAAGGCCGGGCATGCCAAACTGTTCATACATTGCTATCTGTGGCTTTACCGCAGGTATATATTCTGCGATCGCATCTATGATGCCCTTATTATATTCCCATATTGCCGCTGATGCCGCCTGCAGTGATTCACCATATTCACTGATCGCTTTATCCATTAAGAATTTGGGGATCAGCTTAAGTGTAGGATCAAGTCCGACTACTATGGGGGCTTCTTTCTTTTTTATCTCTTCCACAAGTCTGTTGATCATGTGTACTCCTTTCAAACCTCATAAAAGGCAAGCTTGAGGCTTGCCTTTTAAAATCTTCAGATCTGTTACAAAACTGCCATCGAACGCTGCGAAGCAAATTTCTTGATATTTGAAGCATTTACATACTTCTTGAATCCGTCTGCATTGACTACGACTAAAGTAGGCGCCTGCATTATACCATATTTTGCTGCCAGCTCCATATTCTCTTCCGCATCAATAAGAACATATTTTTCATTCTTAAGATATTCTTTCGCCAGCTTACAGTTAGGACAAGTCTTTGTTGTAAACAGATACATAACATCCTGAGGAGCGCTTATCTCGACATCGGCTACATCATCTGTTTCTCTGAGTGTTACAACGGTACTTAAAGGTCGCTTTAAAACCGATCTCTTTATATCGTAAACAGTTCTGTTCGCATATTCCTGAAGCTTTCCGTCGTTCCAGTTCTGTACGGGACGATAATATCCGGTAATACGGCTGTATATCTCGGTTGCGCATCCGCAATGAGGACATTGTGCAACTTCGCCTGCTATATATCCGTGATTCTTACAGATTGAATAAGTCGGTGAAAGCGTATAATAAGGCAACTTGTAATTCTCTGCGATAGTCCTTACAAGATCCGCTGCAGCCTTCCAGTCAGGAAGCTTTTCTCCGAGGAATGCATGGAATACGGTTCCCGAAGTGTATAACGTCTGCAGTTCATCCTGAATATCCAGTGCATCAAATATATCATATGTATATCCAACCGGCAGATGCGAAGAATTGGTATAGTACGGGGTGTCTCCCTGATTTCCCGCTGTCTTGATGCCCGGCCAGTTCTTTCTGTCATGCTTTGCAAGTCTGTAGGATGTAGACTCAGCCGGAGTAGCCTCGAGATTGTAGAGATCACCATACATCTCCTGATAATCACTGAGACGGTTTCTCATGTGATTGAGCACTTCTTTTGTGAATTCCTGCACATGCTTGTTGGTCATGTCCGCACGCAGCCAGTTGGCATTGAGTCCCACTTCATTCATGCCCACCAGACCGATGGTTGAAAAATGGTTTTCAAATGTTCCAAGGTATCTGCGCGTGTAAGGGTAAAGACCCTCATTCAGCAGCTTTGTAATTACGCCTCTCTTAATCTTGAGAGATCTTGCTGCTATATCCATCATCTTGTCAAGGCGCTTATAAAAGTCAGCCTTATCAGTTGACAGATATGCTATACGTGGCATGTTGATAGTAACAACACCCACAGAACCCGTACTCTCTCCTGAGCCAAAGAAGCCTCCCGTCTTCTTACGCAGCTCACGAAGATCAAGACGAAGTCTGCAACACATAGACCTCACATCCGATGGTTCCATATCGGAATTGATATAATTTGAAAAATACGGTGTGCCGTACTTTGAAGTCATCTCAAACAGCAAACGATTGTTTTCCGTATCTGACCAGTCAAAATCTTTGGTTATGGAATATGTGGGGATCGGATACTGGAAGCCTCTTCCGTTTGCATCGCCTTCGATCATGGTCTCGATAAATGCCTTGTTGACCATGTCCATCTCTTCCTTACAATCCTTATAACAGAAATCCATCTCTTTTCCGCCTACAATGGCCGGAAGTTCAGCCAGATCGGAAGGAACCGTCCAGTCGAGAGTCACATTTGAGAAAGGAGCCTGAGTTCCCCATCTGCTGGGTGTGTTTACACCGTATATAAATGCTTCTATGCACTTTTTAACTTCTTTATATGTAAGATTATCTACCTTAACAAAAGGAGCAAGATAGGTATCGAATGAAGAAAATGCCTGAGCTCCTGCCCATTCATTCTGCATGATACCAAGGAAGTTGACCATCTGATTGCAGAGCACTGAAAGGTGTGCCGCAGGTGCAGACGTGATCTTGCCCGGAATGCCACCGAGACCTTCTTTGATGAGCTGCTTTAAAGACCAGCCGGCGCAGTAACCTGTAAGCATTGAAAGATCGTGAATATGTATATCGGCATTGCGATGAGCCTTTGCGATCTCCTCATCATATACTTCTGACAGCCAGTAATTCGCTGTTACCGCCCCCGAGTTGGAAAGAATAAGACCGCCGACAGAATATGTAACGGTAGAGTTCTCCTTTACTCTCCAGTCCTCAACTTTTACATAGCTGTTTACAACATCCTTGTAATCAAGGATGGTAGATTTCATGTTACGAAGCTTTTCTCTCTGTTTACGATAGAGAATAAAAGCCTTTGCCGCTTCGGAATACCCCGCCTGCTCCAGAACTCTTTCCACGGAATCCTGAATATCCTCTACAGCTATTCTCCCATCTTTCACTTTGCCCTGAAAATCAGCAGTAACACGAAGTGATAGCAGATCTACAACGTCATTGGTAAATGCTGCATCTGTCGCATTAAATGCTTTAATGATAGCATCACTGATCCTGGCTATGGCAAACTCTGTCTCTTCCCCGTCCCTTTTGACTACCTGAAACATAGATAACCCCGACTTTCATAAGATATTTAGAGCACTGAAGAAAAACGCCCTACATTAGCCATGATATCATCGAAGATTACAAAAGTCAATACAAAACACAAGATATTGTGTTTTTTTATGTAAACTCTTCCCAAATATAGTGTTTTGTAAAAAAGAGCCTTTTTACGCGATTTCTATGTAATAACCACGCAAAAGGCTCTGTTAGTATAAAAATTTATGTCTATCTGGTTGACAAAAATACGTTTTCTTTCTTGGCCGCATCATCATCCGGATATGCCGTCAGATATGATGCCATGAGATTCTTGGCTTTTTTGAAATCTCCCATATATTCGCAAGCTACGATCTCATTGTATGAGAGAATCTGTTCCATTCCGTTGTTTTCGATATTCTTTGCACTCACAAAAGCATTTAATGCCGCTTCATGATCTCCCGATTGCAATTTACACAATCCCAGCTGATTATATATGAGTGCGCTTTCGGGATGTCTCTTTAAGAAGTTGTCATATACGCTGGCGGCATAATTGTAATCTCCGAGTTTTTCATATGTTTTTCCCAGAAACAAAACCGTACTCTGATCGTCATCATCTCTTGCATCTTCCAAAAGGACCTTGGCTTCGTCCAGATTTCCCATATAGTAGTATATCCTGCCTCTGTCAAAACTTGAGAGCTTTTTTTCATTTTCCACAAGGAAATTCTGAAGATATTTTATTCCTTCTTCTTCATAATAATTGTCCGACAGTCTGCCGGCTATCTCTATACGAAGGTCATAATTGTTCGGATCTAAGCTTAAAGCCTTTTCAAAGTCCTCTATCGCAAGATCGTGCTCACCGGTCTTCAAATAGTCGGTCCCTCTGTAATAATATGCCTGAACATCTTTCGTGCTCAGATCGAGTATTGCGGTATATGTAGCGATCGCGCGGTCAAACTCATCAAGTTTTTCATATGCCTGAGCCAGATAGAAGTTCAAGTCATAATCCATTGATGTAACACTGCTTCCCGTATGGGTCATAGCAGCATGATAATGATCGACCGCTCCCTGATAGTCCATAAGATAATAACTGGCGATACCTTTTCCTCTTTCGATCAAAAGGATATCCTCCCCGTTCTCATCCGCCTTTTCAAAGGATTCCATCGCCTGAGTGAACTGATTATTCTCTATTGCGTCATAGCCTGCTTTTGTATACTCTCCCGCCTTATTACGACCGCAGCCGGTAAGAAAAAGCATGCCTATGGACAAAATCATTAACGATTTATTTATACATCCCCTGATAAACATATTCTGTATCTGTCCTTATGCGTAAGCATCATACTTAATTTAAGAAAAAAGCATTATGATCATCTCATAATGCTTATCTTAAAAAATTATATCACATATTCATTTCTATTTGTCTTAATAATTTATAAATATTGCCGTCTCTTTTTTATGCATTCTCAACCTTTGCAAGGGCATCGTCGATATGAGCCGCGAAATTCTCGGCTCCTATCCTTTCGTCAAATTTATCCTTTTTCATGACACTCATGGGCTGTTCGTTCACATGCGACAAAATAAGTCTTATACCATGTTTTTCACAGGTTTCATGAATCTTTTCAAGGTTTCTGAGCGCAGATATATCAAGTGCCGGTACTCCTCTCATACGAAGTATGACAGCTCTTATACCTTTTTGGGTATTGATCTGCATAAATTTGTCGGCAGCCGCAAAGAACATGGGACCGTTTATCTCATAGACAAGGACTCCCTTGGGAACCTGACGGAGCGAAAGCGCCATGGGGTCATTGTTCTCATCATAGTTCTCATCGATATATTCCCAGCTCTTTACCTCGGTAACCTCGCTCATCCTTCTTAAGAATAAGAATGCAGCCATTATTATACCTACTTCTATTGCAACAACAAGATCAAATACGACCGTAAGTATAAAAGTTATAACAAGAACAAGTATATCGCTCTTCGGAGAGCATTTGCACAGATGAACAAACTCTCTCCATCCGCTCATGTTGTAGGCTACCATAAAAAGAATGGCAGCTATGGCGGGCATGGGGATCCATGCGGCATAAGGCATGAGGACAACAAGTATTATAAGCAACGTCACTGAGTGAACCATGCCTGCAACAGGTGTACGACCACCGCTCTTTATATTTGCGGCGGTACGGGCGATCGCTCCCGTTGCGGGGATCCCGCCGAACAACGCACTCGCGAGATTTCCCGCACCCTGCGCTACAAGTTCCATGTTCGGCTTATGTCTGCTTCCTATCATACCGTCGGAAACAACACATGATAACAATGATTCGATACCTGCAAGTATGGCTATTGTAAATGCATCCGGAAGGAGCATCTTAATCGTCTCAAGATCAGCATGAGGAACGGTCAGGGGCGGGAGCTTATTTGATATCTCATAAAGATCGCCTATGGTCTTTACATCCATATGGAGGCATTTTACCATTACGATCGCAACTATTACCGCAATAAGCGAACCGGGGATCACCTCAGTTATTTTGGGCCAGACAATGAGGATCGCCAGACAGACAACACCGACTATGAGTGCCTGTACATTTATTGTGGGAACAGCCTCTATTATGGCTTCAATCTTTTCAACAGTCTCGATCGGTGATGTTTTAAAAGTCATTCCGAAGAAATCCTTGATCTGGCCGATAAGTATGGTCACGGCAATTCCGAAGGTAAATCCTGTAGTTATGGTATATGGAATGAATTTGATCAGATTACCGAATCTGAAGATACCCATTATGATAAGGATGATACCTGCCATGACGGTAGCTATGACAAGTCCGTCCATCCCGTTTTTTGCAACTATTCCGGCCACGATCGTGGCAAATGCAGCCGTAGGACCGGCTATCTGTACTCTTGATCCTCCGAGAAATGCTATAACAAATCCGGCAAATATAGCGGTATATATACCCTGTTCGGGGCCAACGCCCGATGCAAGTGCAAGCGCTATTGATAAAGGAAGTGCAATGATGGCAACTATGATACCGCTCACAACATCCTTAGTAAACTGCTTGGCATTATAGTTTTTCATCACATCAAATAACTTCGGGGTAAATTCTTTCATGACTGTATCTCTTTCTTATTCAGAATCGTCTTCTTAATATACAACACTAAGAATTATCACAAATTAAGCAGCTTTTGACTATATGCAAATATACAAAAAACCACCCCTTTTCGGGGTGGTTAATTGAAATAAATGTATATATCAGCCTCGGTTTTGCTTTGCTACCACACTCTCTCCACAGTATATCTTTCTTAACTTCGGCTTCTCTATCTTTCCTGTAGGATTTCTCGGTATATCCGCAAAAACAATATGTTTGGGTCTCTTGTATCTGGGAAGTCTGTGACAAAACGCATTTATCTCGTCTTCGTTGCTTTCTTCTCCGTCCTTCAGTTCTATGACCGCAAGAGTTGCTTCTCCAAGTCTGCTATCCGGAACGCCGATTACCGCAACATCCTTGATCTTGGGATTTGCACGCAGGAAATTCTCTATCTGTACCGGATATATGTTTTCACCGCCGGAGATGACCACATCCTTCTTTCTGTCTACAAGGAAGATAAATCCGTCTTCATCCTCCATCGCCATGTCTCCGGTAAACAGCCAGCCGTCTTTGAGAACTTCCGCTGTAGACTTCGGATCGTTGTAATAGCATTCCATGACACCGGGACCTTTTAGACAGAGTTCGCCGACTTCTCCCTGTTTTACATCCGCACCATTCTCATCCACGATCTTGGTCTGCCAGCCGTAGCCTGCTTTTCCGATGGCTCCGACCTTGTGAATATTCTCAACGCCAAGGTGAACAGCACCGGGTCCAATGGATTCACTCAGACCATAGTTAGTGTCATACTCGTGGTTCGGGAATACTTTTTTCCAGCGGGCTATGAGGCTGGGCGGTACAGGCTGTGCTCCTATATGCATGAGTCTCCATGCGCTGAGGTCGTAATCTTCAAGCTTAACCTCTCCGCTGTCTATCGCATCGAGTATATCCTGAGCCCACGGAACAAGCAGCCATACTATTGAACATTTTTCGTTACTTACAGCGTCCAATATTGCCTTAGGCTTTGTTCCCTTTAACAGAACAGACTTAGCTCCTACCAAAAAGGATGCGAACCAATGCATCTTTGCTCCTGTCTGATATAACGGAGGAATGCAAAGGAATATGTCATCCTTTGTCTGTCCGTGATGAGCCTGCTCAACCTTACATGAATGCATCAGGCTTCTGTGTTTATGAAGGATCGCTTTAGGGAAACCTGTGGTTCCGGAAGAAAAATAAATAGCGCCGTAATCATCATC
>CACZSE010000282.1 GCA_902783735.1 uncultured Lachnospiraceae bacterium | reverse complement strand
GAACTATCCTGATATGATCGGTTCAAAGGTTTGCGAACTTGGTATCTGGTATCCTATGTACTCTTACTCAAATGCTATGACAACAGACACACCCGGTGGTGTAGCTTGGACAAAGATGGGCGAGACAAAGCATAAATGGCTTCCCAGAGTCGTAATGGCTTCTGACTTCGATTCAGAGTGGAACAGCTACATTGATGCTTACAATGCTTGTAAGCCTGAAGACTTCCTTGCTGAGATGCAGGAAGAGTTGGAAAGAAGAGCAGCTACTGCTAAATAAATTCTTATCCAAAACTGTATAATAAATTAAGTTTATTAGTAGCCGGCCGTGGTTGCTGAAAGCAACCGCGGCTGTCTTACTGAAAAACTCAAAATCTACAGACTTTAGTATTTATGTGCGGAGGAAAAAATGGCACGCGTTAAGAAGAAAGAAAAAGAGGCTTCTATAACTCCAAAGATCACCATGAAAGAGATCAGACGTCAAAAGACTCTCTTGATATGGTCAGCCATATTTGTAATTTATGGCGTGATTTTTTACTATCTGCCCCTCGGCGGATGGATCATGGCTTTCCAGAAGTATAAACCCAAGACCGGTATACTTCACAGCAAATTTGTCGGATTGGACAAATTCAAATTCCTTTTTTCGGACCCCCAGTTCTTCAGAGTGTTCAGAAACACGCTGGCGATGGGTACTCTCAATCTTATCACTACATTCATTATGGCAATCCTGTTTGCTATCTTACTGAATGAGATAAGAGGAAACCTTTTGAAAAAAACGGTGCAGACAATATCTTATCTGCCTCACTTCCTGTCATGGATCATCGTTACCGGTATCCTTCATGATGCACTTTCATCATCAGGAATCATTAATGAGCTTTTGATAAATATGCACTTTGTAGATACATACATTCCGTTCTTCTCCATAGAAAAATATTTCTGGCCGATAGTTGCATTTGCTAACTGCTGGAAGGAGACGGGTTGGAATGCGATTGTTTATCTTGCAGCGATCACCTCTATAGATCCCAGTCTTTATGAGGCAGCTTCTATCGACGGTGGTGGCAGATGGGCAAAGATCAGATATATCACTTTACCCAGCATCAAACCTACGATCATGATCTTGCTTCTTATAAATATCGGTAACGTTATCAATGCAGGTTTCGAGATTCAGTACCTGTTAGGTAATGCGACCATAGTAGACGTATCCGAGACGATCGATATCTACGTTTTGAGATGGGGTATCAGTCAGATGGATTACTCACTGGGTACCGCGGCAGGTATATTCAAGAGCCTTATATCAATAGCATTGATATTCATTGGAAACTCACTTGCCAAGGCATTCGGAGAAGAAAGATTATTCTAGGAGAGAGGTTATGAGCAAGAAGAACAAAGAAGAAAATTACAGACCCAAGAAAAAGAAATTAAATACCTGGGACAAGATCTTCTATACCTGCAACTTTATATTCATGTTCGCCTTCGTCGTCGTAACACTGTATCCGATCCTTAACACTTTGGCGATATCGTTCAACGATGGTATAGATGCGGTAAGAGGTGGGATCCATCTCTGGCCCAGAGTATTTTCAATGAAAAACTATAAGACTGTACTTGGTATACAGAACTTCCGTACAGGTGCAGTTATCACTGTATTGAGAACTATAGTCGGTACACTTACCGCTCTGGTAGCCAATGCGTTGCTTGCATTTATCGTAAGCCGTAAGAGATTCTTATTTAAATCTCAGCTTTCAGCATTCTGGGTTATCACGATGTATGTAAACGGTGGTCTTATTCCCAGCTTCATACTTTATAAGTATCTTCATTTGACAGGAACGTTCTGGGTATACGTTATACCCGGTATGGTATCCGCATTCAACGTACTTGTTATGCGTACATACATGCAGGGTATCCCCGATTCACTTGAAGAATCGGCACAGCTCGATGGAGCAGGTTATATGACAATATTTGTTAAGATCATTTCACCCCTTTGTAAACCTGTTTACGCAACGATCGCATTGTTCGTGGCAGTTTATCAGTGGAACTCATGGTTCGATGCAATGATCTACAACAGATTAAATGATAAGTATACAACACTTCAGTATGAATTGATGAAACTTCTTAACTCGGTTATGCAGCAGAGCGGAAGCGCCGCAGATGCAGCAGCAACACAGGGACAGGCAGTATCACCTCAGTCAGTAAGAAGTGCGGCAACGATCATAACGATCGTACCTATCGTATTACTTTATCCTTTCTTACAGAGATATTTCGTAACAGGTCTTACGATCGGTGGTGTAAAAGAATAATAAGTGCCATTTTAGGGACATGCCATGCATGTCCCTTTTTCGTGAAGCAAAAAACTGGTGACAGGATCGAAAAAAAGAGGTATTCTATTTGAGAGGGCCAGTAAAGGTCTCGACGGGGTTTTTGAAACCGGAGAAGCAAGCCGTTGCAACACGTTAATTGCAAACCTAAAATTAAACGCT
>CACZSE010000281.1 GCA_902783735.1 uncultured Lachnospiraceae bacterium | reverse complement strand
TTGATATCTGTTGTTGTAGCTGTCACCAATCTGATCCCTACATTCGGACCCGTTATTGGCGGTGTTTTGGGAGCGTTCATACTTATTCTGGTAAATCCGTGGCATTCACTGGCATTTATAATATTTGCACTTATTCTTCAAACGATCGATGGTTATGTTATTAAACCGAAGCTGTTCGGCAATTCGCTGGGAGTATCGGGGTTACTTATCCTCATTACGATAATAGTAGGTGGAAAGATGTTCGGAGTGATCGGAATCCTGCTTTCTATTCCTTTTGCAGCCATTATAGATTTCATCTACAGAGATTACATACTTGCCAGCTTGGAAAAGAAGAGGCTTCTGACATACAGCGATAAAAAAGACAAAAAAACAGAACCTATAGAGGAAAAACAGGAAATAAGTCATGAATAAAATACTGGAACATGTTTTTTCATTTTTGATGATAACTGTCGGTGCTCTTATGGCAAGTTTCTCCGTAGCATGCATTCTTTTGCCGAATGATGCCATAGATTACGGAACCGCCGGAGTTGCCATCATCATAAGTAAGCTGACCGGGTTTTCTTTATCGGCTTGTGTCTTTATTGTATTCCTTCCTTTTATCATAGCCGGTATACTTATCCTGGGAAAGCGCTTTGGTATAAAAGCTCTTACGGGATCTTTGGTCTATACTGTCGGTATAGATCTGTTTGAAAAGATGCCCTTCGAATTAAACACGGAACACTTCCTGGCGGTTGTTTTCGGAGGAGCTGTGTTAGGGGCCGGTCTTTCACTTATTCTGAGACATGGCGGATGTATAGACGGCTCGGAGATATTTGCCAATATCATTGTAAAGAAGATTTCCGACGTGACGGGCAAAAACTTCAGCATGACCTACATACTTATAGGCTTCAATGCCTGTGTTTATGCGGCAGTATTCTTTTTGATCAACAGAAACAGTGCATTGCTCAGTCTTTTGGTATATGTGATCGCAACAGCGATCATAGATCACTTTACCGATCATTTTGAGGCTATCAAGCAGGTAACAATAATTACCAAGAAGCCCGATGATCTTATAAAGGCGATAAAACAGGAGCTTAATAAAACCTGTACCATTATGGATTCTGTGGGAGCCATAGCAGGAGAAAACAAGACCTTGATATGTTATGTAAACTATTTTGAACTTCAAAAGATGAAGGAGATAATCGCTGCAAATAAAGGTACATTCAGTACCGTATCAACTATAGACGAGATACTCAGATAGCTTTTAACATGCTTGAAGTGTATTTGTTTGGCGGTTATAATAAAAGTATAAGAATGATATACGATCAGTCCCTTATAATTGATCATCCCAAGGAGGTGTAACCTATGAGATGTAAAAGAACTCCGATCGAAGCAGAAGTTTATGAGTACAAAGTAGGAAGCGGACTTGAAGATGGCTGGGAGCCTTTTTCGGATGTAGTCACCAAGATATGGATAGTGACCGACAGACTGATAAAGGTAAAAAGAGACAATGGTATTGTTGTATGTCCCTACATCACACACAAGCGTGGTCGTACCTTCATAGAAGAAGGAGATTATGTTATAGTAGACGACGACGGAACAAAGCATGTGTGCGGTTCGGACAAAATATTCCAGCGCTACGAAAAGTGTTAAGCTTTATGCCTGATACGGGTATCAATCTGTCAGCTGTCTGAAGTACAGATCGTGAGCTTTTTGATACTCTTCGTTGTATTGTTCGTCATCTCCCTGATGGAGAGATGATATGTAAGAGTGCGCCTGACTGGCTCGTTCCGGATATACACGCAGTATTGTTGCTACACCCACATTGGAACATGTATCAGATATGCGGCATGCATTGGTAAGGATCTCTAAGAACATGATACCGGCGCGTACGCTGCATTTTCCTTCTCTTAAACGCTTCAGATGATTATCGTGAAGCGTGTTTGAAAGATCATCCATTACTTCTTCAAGAGGCTCGATGTGATATGCCGCATCGGAGTCTCTTTTTTCAAATGCGGTCTTTGCATGATCCATGATCGAATTGAGTAAGAGTCGTATCAAAGACAGCTCCTTTTGAGCCATGGCTGAAAGTTCTACATCTTCATCATGCAGTCTCTTTGCGGTCTCTGCAAGATGTACCGCATAGTCTCCAAGATGTTCAAATTCGGAAACAAGTTTATGATACTGTGTAAGGATCTGGATAAAGTGATCTTCTGTTATATGTGGAGACATCTGAACAAGATAATTGTCTACTTTATCGGTCAGCATATCAATATTTTCTTCTTCTTTCAGAATCTCATCATATATTTCCTCATTAAATTCGGTAATAAGATCAAAAGCTTTATCTATACTCTTATATGAGGAAGACTGCATGATATTTAAAACATCATAGCAACTGTTAAGTGCTATTGCGGGCATGGAAAAGAATACCGGATTAAGAGCGGTGATCTTGTCGGCGTATTTGCTGGTTTCCTGAGGTTCGTCTTTAATGATCTTTTTTGACAATCTGACAAGAAGACCGACGGTTGGCAAAAGTACTATTGCGCAACCGAGATTGAAGACCGAATTTGTATTTGCAATGCCGCCGGAGCTTAAAGGACGAAGCCAAAGATTGTCCAAAAGTCCTGTATGATGAACGATCGTTACTACTATGATAACCAGTGCCGACTTGCACAGATTAAACAGAATATTAACCATACCGACACGTTTGGCTTCACTGTTGGCACCTATTGAACAAACAATGGCGGTAGTCACGCAATCACCGAGATATACTCCTACCAGTACAATGTATATGGTCCGAAAAGGTATGCCCCAGGCCATTGAGAAAGCCTGCAATATACCTATGGTTGCCGAAGAACTTTGCAGTATAAAGGCAACGCCGGCACCGGAGAGATAACCTATGATCGGATTGTCTCCCATGCTTATGAATATTTTTTCTATAAAGCCTCCGTTTGCAAAATCGTTGACAGCACCCGTCATGTTAAGCAGGCCGGAAAAGAGTATACCGAATCCGACTGCGATACCTCCCAGTCTGTCTGATCTTGAAAACTTGAAAAACATGATAAGCGCTACGCCCACGATAAGTGCGAGAGGGGCTAGAGTTGAGGGTTGAAAGAATCTTAAAAATGAACCTGATTCAGCTTCAACATCCAATAGTCTGATGATCTGACCTGTAACGGTTGTTCCGACGTTGGCACCTATTATGATGCCCAGCGATTGATCTAAAGAGATGATACCGGCTGCAACGAGGCCGGAGGTGATAAC
The DNA here is from genome assembly GCA_902783735.1 of uncultured Lachnospiraceae bacterium. GTDB lineage: Bacteria > Bacillota > Clostridia > Lachnospirales > Lachnospiraceae > Colinaster. Next base: position 9,356 of record CACZSE010000281.1, on the reverse strand, counting down.
TATTGTGGCGGTGGATGACTGGATAATGGCAGTTACACCTATTCCCAAAAGAAAGGCTTTGATATAACTGTCGGTTGCTTTACTCATGACAACCTTCATCGTCCCGGACGAGCCTTCCTTAAGATTATTGCCCATTAAGCGCATTCCGTAAAGGAACATGGCAAGTCCGCCAAGTAATGAGATCACATTGAATACATATTGCATTACTATTCTCCTTCAGACCATTATTGACACCAAATCTGATTATAAATAAAAACAATGCAATAATCAAATAAAACATGTCACATAGGTCCATACGCCGTTTGCGTGGCATATACAAGGAATATGAGAGCAATAATACACCAGATGACAAATATCGGGATAAGGAATCTTAACCATTTGCCGAAGGGAATCCGACAGATCGCCAAAGCAGCAAGTATCTCGCCGCCGGTAGGAGCCAGAACATTTGTAAAAGCATCTCCAAGCTGATAAGCAAGCACTGCAGTCTGGCGAGTAATCCCAATGCTGTCGGCGATAGGTACCATAAGAGGAATGGTAGCCTTTGCCTGAGCACTTCCTGAAGGGATGACCACGTTGAAAACGCTGTGAGCAAAGAACATTCCGCAAGCCATTAGTCCGGGGGGGAATTTGTCTAAGCCTGATGCAAGAGTGTGAAGGAAGATATCCATAACATTTGCATCTTCCAGGATCACGATTATTGAATTGGCCAGTCCGATCATTATTGCGGGAAGGATCATATCCTTGAAGCCTTTTTCAAAACCTTTACATATCTCTGAGGGCTTCAATCCACCTATAAATCCTCCGATCACGCCGATCGCAAGGAATATTGCCGCAAGCTCGTCTACATAGAATCCCTGAGTGATGATACCCCATACCGAGAAAACAATACCTCCTATGAAGACTGTCAAAACAAGGGTCTGTCGAGGGGAAAGAGCATTTACTTTTTCGAGGTCTAATTTTTTGTTCTGATTATATTTTGCATCGAACTCATAAACACTGCTGTATTTAGGAGTTTTTTTGACAATGCGTGAATACCATAACACATATATGATGGAAACGCTTAAAAGAACAATAAACAGCACAATACGCAGATCCATACCCGAAAACCTGGGAAGGCCTGCTATCTCCTGAGCCGTCCCGACGGTAAAGGAGTTTGTGATACTGCCTCCGTATCCAACGGCCGCCGATAAGAATACTATACCTACTGCCGTAAGCGAATCATAGCCTATGGTTATACATATTGCGAGTATAAGCGGAATAAACACAAGAAACTCTTCGAAGTTTCCGCAAAAAGCCGATCCGCATCCGAAAAAGATCATCAGTAACGGAACGATAAGAAACTGTTTTTTGCCAAGACGTTTCAGAACATTTGCGATACTTACGCTTATGGCAGACGTAGAATTAAGTACCGAGAACATTCCTCCTATTATAAGGAGAAAGAAGATTATTGAAGAGCCTCTCTGCAGGCCCAATGTTACAGACAAAAGCAATTGAGCCACTGAGACAGGAGTTCTCTGTATATACATAAAACTGTCGGGATCTATCAGAGCCGTACCCTCTTCGGTCATGATACGTTCATACTGTCCTGCCGGAACGATGTATGACAGCACAAAGAAAAACAGCAAAAGTATCACCATCATGATAAAGGGATGAATGGATCTGACAGAATTCCTTTGCGCATCACTCTTATTGATATTGGGATTTATAAACGATCTCAGTTTGCTCATACCTTTACTCCTTGTCATGTAATATGAGATTCATCACAGCCCAAGACTCTTTTGGAATGATTCATTGTCTTCGGTTTTTCCCGAGTTGGGGTCGTTCTTATCATTGTCATCTCCCGATGCATGTGCAGCTTGAGTTGCAAATACGGCTGCATCGACTTTTGTTCTGTCGAGTTCGCCTTCTTCCTTTAACTCAAACAGCGCATCACATACTTCGGCGTCCAGCTGCGTTCCGCGGATACGATGAATCTCTTCCATAACAACTTCTATATCAAGTATCTTGCGGTAGGGACGGGTAGAATACATTGCATCAAAGGTATCGGCTACTGCAATGATCCTTGCCACTTCGGGAATATTGTTGCCGGACAATCCGTTTGGATAACCGCGACCGTCAATCCTCTCATGGTGACATCCGGCACCGGCTGAGAAGTCTTTTAAGATGCTTACTTCTTCGAGCATTTCGGCTCCGTTCTTTGCATGTGTCTTCATGACAGCGTATTCTTCATCATTTAAACGCTCTGTCTTGTTTAGTATGGCGTCCGGAATACTCAGCTTTCCTATGTCATGTAACAGAGCAATATTGTAAAACTCATTGATCTGTTCTTTGGTATAACCTCTTTTTTCAGCCAGTTTGGTAGCCAGGAGCTTTGTATAGTAGCCGACTCTGAAAGAATGCCCCCTGTTCTGGGTATCCCTGAGATCTATACATTTTGCAAATGCATGCATGATCTGATTGATGAATTTCTGGTCGGCTTCCTGCTTTGCCAGAAGGGCAGCATTTGCCTTTTGAAAATGATTCCATATAGCAAATGCAACAGAGACAACGATGATCAGTGTAAGCACAACCCAGAACCACGTGTTTTCATATAAAGATGCTTCTTTTATGATCGTGATCGAGGCAGACTTATCTGTTTCGCCGGTCTCATCATTTATGACATTCAGATGAAATACGTATTTACCACCGTCAAGGTTTGTATATGTGACGGGTGATAGTTCCTGCTTGGTTGTATAAATGGGCTCTTTTTCAAAGCCCTCAAGATAATAACTTATCCTGGGATTATTTAGACCATAGGTCATGGCGTAAGGATTGATATCTATACGTTTACTGCCGGCGGGAACGGCTATTGTTGTTTTATCGACCAAAAACGTCTCTCGACCGTCGATGGATATCGAAGGGATAGAGAGTTTTATAGTATCATTGTTGTCAATTGCTTGATTTATGTTAACCGCACATACACCGGTCGTACCTGAAATGTACAACTTGCCGTTTTTATCGAGATAACTTCTTGAGTTACTTGTTGATATATACGGAAGACCGCTTCTTGTATTGTAATAGCTGTATTGAATATCCTTGTTAGCGATCAACTCGGAAGTCTTGGTGATATAAAGACCGTTTGAAGCAAGTATCCAGGCACCGCCGTGAGTATCAAAGAAGATATCAAAGTTGTTGGAATATGGAAATTCACTTATATGATAAACATTTCCATCCTTGATATATTCAATTGAGTTTGACGTTACCAGCCAGAATAAACGGTTGGTCTCATCCCATTTTATACGCATAACGACGCCGCTTGTCAGACCGTCTTCTATGCTTATTCTTGACAGGAGATTGTCCTCAAGAACGTAGATCCCGTCGCCGTCAGTACCTATATAGAGCTCTTTTGAAGGTCCTTCTTCGACAGTCAGGATCTCTAAGTTACTCAGACCGTCCTCCTGATCGTAATGATCGACGATCGCGCCGTCTTTTATAAGATAAAGACCGCTTCCGCCGGTCGCGACAGCCATTGAACCGTCAGAAAGCTCGATAATATCCCTTATTCGTTCACTGTCAAGACCTTTGCTCTCATCAAATTTTGTAATGGTGCCGTCGGGCTTAACACATAAAAGACCGTTCGAACTGTAGGTACAGATCCATACGTCACCATGGGAATCTTTTAATATGCATCTTATACGGGTTTCGGCCAGCATTTCTGTAAGCTCGTCAGTTATCTCTTCATAGTTGAAGATGTTAATAAGATGCAAACCCGTATCTGTTCCGAGATAGATCATATCATTTGCAACGCAGGTGGTATTTACTACCATGGTATCCAGATCCGCCAGTTTAGAAAGATCGGTAAATCTGTCCGGAACCAGTTTCATAACACCCTGTCTGGTAGAAGCAAACCAAAGATTCCCTTCATGGTCACTTTGAATGGAAACAACCGAATTGTTCATCGGAACATCCGTAAGAAGAGTGGCTGAACTGTAATTGTCCAGATAGCCGATACCATTCGTTGCCGCGATCCAGATCAGATCTCCTTCTTTTTTTATGCAACCGATATCGATAAGAGGAGATACTGAAAAACGCCTTTTTATGCGCATACCGTGTATGGTATCTACAATTGTATATTCTGACCCGGTTGTAGCCATGTGAAGTAAAGTCGGATCTTCCGGATCCGGATAAATGCAGTTAACACGGTTCTCTCCGAATTTTTCGGGCGGATAATATGCTGCGACCCTTCGGTTTTTTATCTCAAATACAGCACCTTCTTTTGTGAGACCGTATACCCTGTCGTCACAGGATCTCATTATGTTTGTGATGTATGCGGAATTCACCTGAGGATCGTTTATAAGGTGAAACTCAAGATCTTCGTCTACGTAAGCCAGCCCTTCGGTGGTTCCGATAAGGATGTTTCCTTCGGCGTCCTCACAAATGGCTCGGATGGAATGAGATTTCATACCCTCAAGTTTTCCGTATGAGGTTATCTGACCATGATCATAAAATGCGAATCCGTTTTCGTTTGTACCTATCCATACACGATCCTTTGAATCAACATACAGGCTGTAAACACTGCTGATACCTGTCTTTGAATCAAATCTGTAGAATGACGAGCCGTCATAGCGTACAAGACCGCTGTATGAACCGATCCATATAAAGCCTTCTTCGTTCTGGACTACGGCATTTGCATCGGAAGTCGGAAGCCCGTTACTTGAGTCATACAGTATAGAGGTATAATCGGAACCTGTACCGAACAGATCTCTTCGGTTTATACCCGCAGCATTAGAATCAAAAGGGAGTAAAAAAAGTAAGATTATATAACACAAAAAAGACCGTAAAGAAATATTTACGAGTTTTAAAACCATATTTTTCATTGTTCCACCTTAATCTGTTACTGTTGATATGTTTATATTAAATATGTAAAACTGATATAATTTTACTCTCTTTGATAAGGTAATTCAACGATTTAATCATCCGTCATAATTTTTTGTGTGCCAGTAGATTAAATTTTTGCGATATTTCGGATAAATAGTGCAAAAGAGATAATATTGTGGTATAATTACATATATCGCAAACAATATGTCAGACATTAACCTATGAAAGGAGCCGTAGTATGGATTATTATGAAATTGTAGATAAAGTCAGAGAAGGATTGGAAAATGCAGACGCACGTGAAGTGTTTGAACATGTTGCGGTTCAGGTCAATATATTGGGAGAGGGAGAAGGCAGCTTTTATGTTGAGATAGCGGCTAGGCAGGTATGCGTAGAACCCTATGATTACTATGACAGGGACGGACTGATCGAAGGTGATGCAAAGACGCTTATTGCAATAGCAGATACAAGCATGGATGCTACCGAGGCATTAAAAAAGGGACTCATAAGAATAGAGGGAAACAAAGACAAACTGAAACTGCTTTACAAAGTAAGGATCAAAAAACCTTTAAAGAAATAAAAAAACCGGTACAAGGGATATCCCGAGTACCGGTTTTTGTTGAATATCGTATGCTTTTTTCAATCCTGCAGATATGACTGAACGACCGCATCGGCTATGTACAAATATTAAAGAGCCGCCTTGATGCCGGCTAAAAACTCCTCATAGGTTTCAAAAGCGGGATACTGAGGATAGTCTTTTTTGATGGCCTCTGTAGAACGGAATAAGAATCCTGCTTTGCTTGCCTGTATCATGCCCAGATCATTGAAACTGTCGCCTGCGGCTATCGTATCGAATCCGCATGACTGCAAAGCCTTTACGGTTGTTAGTTTTGACTTGTCACAGCGCATCTTAAATCCCGTGATCTCGCCGTTATCGGCCACTTCAAGTGTATTGCAAAAAAGTGTGGGCCACCCGAGCTTTTTCATAAGAGGTTTTGCGAACTGATCAAATGTATCACTTAATATCACAACCTGAGTGAGCTCCCTGAGTTCATCCAAAAACTCTTTGGCTCCGTCGAGAGGATCTATGGCAGCTATGACATCCTGGATCTGCTTAAGACCAAGACCGTGCTGCTTTAAGATCTCTATACGGAATCTCATGAGCTTATCATAATCGGGCTCATCTCTTGTGGTTCTTCTTAATTCAGGTATGCCGGTGGCATCGGCAAAAGCTATCCATATCTCGGGAACGAGTACTCCCTCAAGGTCCAAACAAACTACATTCATTTAAATATCCTCATACATTTCTTAAAGATTGATAAACAATATTTTACAGAGAACATCTCATAAAAGCAAGACTAAAGAAGCTTTTAACTATGGCAGAGGAATATATTATGTGCTATAATATCAAGGCACGTTTACTGAGCGTAAATTAAATTTATATAAAAAGGAGAAACACTATGAATCTTTCACCACTTCAGAAGGCAAGATACGAATACACTCCTAAGCTTCCGGGTATGCTTAGAAACGGTATCTCAGAAATCTGTGTTAAGGACGGAGCAGCTACCGAAAGCGTAGCGGATCAGGACAAGATCAAGGCTCTCTTCCCCAACACATATGGTAAGAATGAGATCACATTCGTAAAGGGAACAAACACATCTGCAGCAAAGAAGCAGGTTGTGGGCGTTATCCTTTCAGGCGGACAGGCACCCGGCGGACACAATGTTGTATGCGGTCTTTATGATGCTCTTAAGGCTACTGACAGCAACAACGTTCTCTTGGGATTCAAGGGCGGTCCGGACGGACTTCTCAATAACGACTATGTAGAATTCGATGATGCATTTATCGATGCATACAGAAATACAGGTGGTTTTGATATCATCGGTTCAGGCAGAACCAAGTTAGAGACCAAAGAGCAGTTTAACATCGTTGCCGAAAATGCAAAGAAGAACGGTCTTACTGCTATCGTTATCATAGGTGGTGACGATTCCAATACAAATGCAGCTACTCTTGCGGAATACATGGCTGCAAACAATACAGGCGTTCAGGTTATCGGATGTCCCAAGACTATCGACGGTGACCTTAAGAACGAAGATATCGAAGCTTCATTCGGTTTCGATACAGCTACAAAGACATATTCAGAACTTATAGGTAATATTGAAAGAGATGCAAACTCAGCAAAGAAGTACTGGCATTTCATAAAGGTTATGGGAAGAAGTGCTTCACACGTTGCACTCGAGTGTGCACTTGAGACACAGCCCAACATCTGTCTTATCGGTGAAGAAGTTGCAGCTAAGAAGATGTCACTTGCACAGATCACAAACTATATCGCCGATGCTGTTGAGAAGCGCGGAAACAACGGAGAAAACTTCGGTGTTGCCATCATTCCCGAAGGTATCGTAGAGTTTGTTCCCGAATTCTCCGCTCTTATCGCTGAGATCAATGAGCTTCTTGCAGGTAAGAAGACTGAAGAGTTTAATGCGCTTCCCGATTGGAATGCAAAATATGACTTTATAAAGAAGGGTCTTACAGATGCTTCATTTGCAGTATTTGATATCTTACCTCAGGGCATTCAGCAGCAGCTCTTCCTCGAGAGAGATCCTCACGGAAATGTTCAGGTTTCGCTTATTGAATCTGAAAAGCTCTTCTCTGAGATGGTTAAGAATGAACTTGCAAAGAGAAAGGCAGCAGGTACATACAAGGGTAAATTCGGAGCACAGCATCATTTCTTCGGTTATGAAGGAAGATGTGCATTCCCTTCAAACTTTGATGCAGATTACTGCTATTCACTCGGATACAATGCATTTATGCTCATCCAGTATGGTTATACGGGATACCTTTCAAAGGTTTCAAATCTTTCTAAGCCCGCTGAGGAGTGGAATGCAGGCGGTATGCCTATCACAAAGATGATGAACATCGAGAGAAGAAACGGTGAAGACAAGCCTGTTATCAGAAAAGCTCTTGTAGAGCTTGACGGTGCACCTTTCAAATATTTCGAAGCACACAGAGAAGAGTGGGCAGTTAAGACTGCTTTCACATATCCCGGCGCCATCCAGTACTACGGACCCGCAGAGGTTTGCGACCTTACAACCAGAACACTTGCTCTTGAAAAGGGTCAGAACTAAGAAACAGAGGTAATGATTTATGACAACAGCAGAAAAGGCTTTGATGCTGCATGAGCAATGGAACGGAAAGCTTGATACGACAGCAAAGAGCAAGGTAAAGACAAGAGAGGATCTTGCCCTCGCATACACACCGGGCGTAGCTGAACCCTGTAAGGTTATCGCTGAAGATAAAGAAGCAGCCTATAAATATACATGGAAGGCCAACACGATCGCTGTCGTTTCTGACGGAAGCGCAGTTTTGGGACTCGGAAACATCGGACCTGAAGCAGCGATGCCCGTTATGGAAGGAAAGGCAGTACTCTTTAAGGAGTTTGGCGGTGTCAATGCCGTACCGATCTGCCTGGATACTCAGGATACCGAAGAGATCATAAAGACTGTAACTTATCTTGCACCGACTTTCGGCGGCATAAACCTTGAAGATATTTCGGCTCCGAGATGCTTCGAGATCGAAGAAAGACTTAAAGCAACACTTGATATACCGGTATTTCATGATGACCAGCACGGAACTGCCATCGTAGTGCTCGCAGGTATCATTAACGCACTTAAGGTTATCGGATATAAGAAAAAGGAAGACTGCAAGATAGTAGTAAACGGTGCGGGAGCCGCAGGCGTTGCTATCACAAAACTTCTTTTAAGCTACGGATTTAAGACAGCTATCCTTTGCGACAGAAAGGGCGCAATAAGCTCTGAAAGAGAAGATCTTAACAGTTCAAAGAAGGAAATGCTAAAGATCACAAATCCGAACGATGAAAAGGGACAGCTTGCAGATGTTATTAAGGGTGCAGATATATTTATAGGTGTATCGGGCCCCGGAACACTCACACCCGACATGGTAAAGACAATGAATAAGGATTCGATCATCTTTGCCATGGCTAATCCCGTACCCGAGATCATGCCCGATGAAGCAAAGGCAGCAGGTGCGCGTGTTGTCGGAACAGGAAGGAGCGACTTCCCCAATCAGGTTAACAACGTTGTTGCCTTCCCCGGAATCTTCAAGGGTGCTCTTGAAGGAAGGGCCAGACAGATAACAGAGGAGATGAAGCTTGCGGCAGCGCTTGCGATAGCTGATCTTGTCCCTGAGGACAAGCTTAGCGAAGACAATGTAATGCCTGAGGCATTCGATCCCCAGGTTGCCGTCAAGGTTGCTGAAGCTGTAAAGGCCTGCATTAAATAAGTGAAATAAACAAAGGTCGTGTCTGAGACACGGCCTTATTTTTTGTCGGGCTGTATTCGAATTTATTAAAAAGATCCCTCAGATCGATCAGGGTTTAGTAGATCTCATTTCGCAAAAATGGGACATGCTGTAGGATCACTCGGCCTCTTTTTTGAGCTTTTTCATATGTTCCTTTATCTTTACTTCATAGCCGTTGTCTGACG
>CACZSE010000280.1 GCA_902783735.1 uncultured Lachnospiraceae bacterium | reverse complement strand
GCACTCTTCTTTGTCTTATGCGTCATACAGTATTCTTCAATCAGAATCCTTGAATATTCTTGCATATGATGCTCCTCATACTATTATCCACAAATCTATTTATTACTTCAAAACTATATAGATCGTCCTCAGACGGATTATACCAATGATTCCATACACATGCATCAATAACTATTTTATTCATTTCGTTTGTTCCTGATCCTATCATACTGCAATTTCTTAATCTCCATCAGATCCAGTGCACTGCCGGAAAAGAAATTATAAAAAGAGGTGTTACCGGTATCCATCATTCCATCTTCGGAAATAGGCAGTTTTATGCACTTTACCGAATAATCCCCTTCTGTCTCATCTATATAATAGCATGACACATTTTCCGGGGAGACCTTACGTTCAGCTACCAGTTTTCTTATACGTAATAAAATCTGCTCACTCCCCGTTTCAAGCATAAGATTCAATCCATCTTTCATCGTCCTCTCAATAATGTCAGCAAAACCGCTTTCTATAGGAGACTGCAGATGCGCTTCCGGAGTATCAATTATCAATAACCCTTCTTTCTTCATAGTCATCGCCAGGACTATGGGCAACGATTGTAAAATACCGAATCCATTATCGATAATATTAGTCATACTATTTGTTTTTATATTCCTTAACCAGAAAGCACCCTCATTTCTTCTGTTTTCTTCCGACCTCCATACCAGTTCATAACCAAACATGGAAAGCCATTCTTTTACAGCCACCGGCACATCATGTTCTATCTGTGACAGATAAAACAGCATATCATATGTATTGTCACCTCTCACTCCAACAGATGACGCCATTGTGCCTGAAACCGAATATTTCCTGCGTGGAATACTTCTTATGGGTTCCATATACTCGATATTAGAAGCAAATTCCTTAACTGCATTTACTGCAGCAACAAATAAAGCTGTATTCCCATCCGTATAATCCGCCTTTATTAAACGAACAAAGAACACATTTTCAACCTCATCCTTGCTGCCGGTTTCATATATCAATTCATCTTTATCATATAATAAAATCTTTATCTTAGATTCGATACCGCTGCCATCAACATTAACATAATATCTGTATTCTGATTTTTCTCCTTTTAACCTTAATATAACACCAAATGCTCTATTGCCTGATACATTATTCTTCAGCTCATCAAAAGTACCGAATTCATCTCCCAGTGCAATCAAGCCGGGTGACTTTTGCCCCTGCTGTAATTTGTCATAGCACAGCTTTATCATCTGTAAAGCCTGCGTTATACTGCTCTTACCAATGGAGTTTTTACCTAACAGCATGGTAATCCTGTTAAGCTCAATCCATCCGGAATCATTAAAAGCTTTAAAATCTAATAGCCGGAGTGCATCTACCCGCAATCTTCCTTCTACAACACCACCTATTTGTACAAAAGATGATTGAGGTTCATATCCTATCTCATCTCCCATTATTATTTCCTCTCCAAAAATGATATATCTATAATATAGTAATTACTTCTATCTCTTTCAATTTGCACAAAAATATAAATATCTTTATCATCAGATTTCAAATAAAGCGTGGGATATTTCATAATCATACGATTACCCGCTTCCCAATTGATCAATACAAATTCAACTCCATTTTTTAAAACCTTTTCTTCTAGTATATTCTTTTCTTTATCACCATCTTCACTTATTATAAATTCTATGAAAAAGTCCCCCTTCCCTCCCGAAACATCTATATGTAACGGCATTTCAATCTCCGGAACTATATAATGGTTTGTATCTATAATATTATAGTTTTTAATACTTGCTTTAATATCCATTTGATTAACACCTCTATATTAATCTGATGCTATTGTCCCAAGCATTTAAGATGAGTCAATGTCATATTATCACTCACCTGTATATCATGTCAATCGCAGCCCGCACATACGTTCTGTCGGCAGTGCCAAGTACCGGCTATAGACCATATTCTCTCTTAAGCTCTTCAATCTCCTCAAAAGGGAAACATTCCGCACAGCCATCAGGGATACGCTCCAATGCAGAAATAAACTCTTTTACCAATTCAATCCTTTCAACACTGTGATCACCGCTCTCCGGCTTTTGGCGGAGATACCATGCCCGATCATATATCCCGATCTGCGTGATGATCTGCCTGACATCCCGGCTGTATTCAAATTCATTTTTCTCG
>CACZSE010000279.1 GCA_902783735.1 uncultured Lachnospiraceae bacterium | reverse complement strand
GCCATGCCTGTAGTGGACAATGAATCCAGACTCGTCGGTATCATTACCGTCGATGATGTAGTCGACATCATGGAAAAAGAGGCTACAGAGGATATCGAAAAGATGGCAGCTATCGTGCCTACGGATAAGCCTTATATGCGTATGGGAGTTTTTGAAACATATAAAAAGCGCATACCATGGCTTTTACTTCTCATGATAAGTGCCACATTTACGGGAAAGATCATATCATCCTTTGAAGATGCCCTGAGTGTATATGTTATATTAACAGCCTTCATTCCCATGCTCATGGATACGGGAGGAAATGCCGGAGGACAGGCATCCGTTACCATCATCCGTGGACTGTCCCTCGATGAGATAGAGTTTGCCGACATGTTAAAGGTGATCGGCAAGGAGGTAAGGGTTGCGGCTCTTTGCGGATGTACGCTGGCAGTATGTAATTTTGCAAAGCTGTTATTGTTTGACAAAGTCGGATTAAGTGTAGCGCTGGTAGTCTGCATCACACTTGTATGTGTTGTTCTTATCGCAAAGATCGTGGGCTGTACATTGCCGATGTTTGCAAAACGACTGGGGTTTGACCCTGCGGTCATGGCGTCGCCGTTTATTACTACCATAGTAGATGCCATATCACTTCTCATCTATTTCCAGGTAGCTACAAATCTGCTCGGATTGTGAGACTGACAGGAGAAATATTTGAACGAAGCACTTGTTACGGGGCTGCTTGCCCATGTTGATTCAGGAAAAACCACTCTGGCCGAAGCCATTCTGTATACATGCGGTGTTAAAAGAGAGCTTGGAAGAGTAGATCATAAGGATACCTTTTTGGATGATCTTGAGATAGAGAGACAAAGAGGTATCACTGTTGTTGCAAAGCAGGCTAAAGTAACATTCGATGGGGTTGACATAACTCTACTTGATACTCCCGGACACTCGGATTTTTGTGCCGAAATGGAAAGAACGCTTCAGGTAATGGACATGGCTGTGTTACTTATCAGTGCATCCGATAAGGTGACCGGTCATACTCTGACACTTTGGAAGCTGTTAAGATCATACAATATCCCGACAGTTATCTTTATAAACAAGACCGACATGCCGGGAGTAAACAGATCTGCGATATTTGAGAACTGTAAGCGCGAGCTTACGGAAAATATCGTAGATTTTTCTTGTTTTTATACGGGAGATGAAAACGAGGCCTTCTATGACGCACTTGCGATGTGTGACGAAGAACTTATGGAGGAATTTCTGGGTAAAGAAAAGATCGGCATGGAAAGTATCCGGAAAGCTTTTTTGAACAGGAAGGTCTTTCCGCTCATCTATGGAAGTGCCCTTAATCTGGATGGAGTGGATGAACTTCTTAAATGTCTTAAGGACATGAATGTAAAAAGATCATATCCGGAAGGATTTGATGCAAGAGTATTTAAGATATCGAGAGACAGTGACGGAAGAAAACTCACACATGTGAGGATCACGGGCGGAGAGTTAAAGGTACGCGATAAGATTGGTGATGAAAAGGTCGATTCCATCAGGATATACAACGGATCGGGTTTTGAAAATGTTCAAAAGGTAACAGCAGGTCAGATATGTACTCTTGTGGGTTTGGAAAACAGTTTTACCGGCATGAGCCTTGGGCAAGAAGATGAAAAGGTGAAGCCTCTTTTGGCGCCTGTCCTTACTTACAGAGTCATCACCGATGAAAGAGAAGATGCTGCGACATGTTTAAAGCATTTAAAAATGCTTGAACAGGAACAACCGGAGTTAAATGTCTCATGGCAGGAGAGCACGGGCGAGATACATATAAGCGTTATGGGAGATGTCCAGATACAGATACTTAAAAGTCTTTATCATGACAGATTCGATAAATATATTTCGGTAGGTGAAGGTAGCATCCTCTACAAGGAAACGATCGCATCGGCGGTGGAAGGTATAGGTCATTACGAACCGTTAAGACATTATTCGGAGGTACATGTTCTTTTAACGCCTCTGCCGGCGGGAAGCGGTATCGAATATGATGCAAACGTATCTGTGGATGAACTTGATCAAAACTGGGTCAGACTTATTCTGACGCATCTAAAAGAAAAACAGCATAAGGGTGTTTTGACGGGTTCTCCTATAACCGATATCAGGATAACGGTTATAGGCGGAAGAGCACATACCAAGCATACCGAAGGCGGCGACTTCAGACAGTCCACCTACAGGGCGGTGCGACAGGGGCTCATGTGTGCGCAGAGCATTCTTTTGGAACCTTATATGGATTTTATCTTGCGTCTGCCGACGGAATACGTCGGAAGGGCCATGAATGATATAGATAAATATAAAGGCAGCTTTGAAGCGCCTGTTACGGAAGGTGATGAGAGCGTCATTAAGGGAAGTGCTCCCGTCTCAACCATGTACAATTACAACAAGGAGCTTATAAGCTATGCAAAAGGCAGAGGAAGCTTTGTTGTGGAGTCAAATGACTACAGGCCCTGCCACAATACGCAGGAGGTCATGGAAAAGCTGGGATACGATCCTTCGGCAGATCTTGATAACCTGTCCTCATCGGTATTTTGTGCTCACGGCGCGGGATATCTTGTGGAATGGAATGAAGTAAGAGCGCATGCTCATGTGGACTGTTCTCAGAAGGTTGCACTGCTGACGGGAAACAATGTATCGGAGTATGAAGATGCACAGATATTAAAACCGGTGACCGGTATATCGCCGTACAGATCGGGGGAGATGAACATATCTCTTGAGGAGATAGAAGAGATATATAAGAATTCATATCATAAGAGCAGTGAGGAACTGACTCCGTACAGATATATCGGATATGAAAAGAATAAGAACAAGCCCAAAACAAAGGAAAAAGAGTATGTCTATAAGCCTGTGGAAAAGAAAGAGAGCTTTCTTTTGGTCGATGGCTACAATATCATATTTGCTTCCGATGAGCTTTCGGACATTGCGAAAGACAATCTCGACGGTGCAAGGGATGCGCTCATAGACATCTGCAGCAATTATCAGGGATCGAAGGGCATGACTCTGATACTTGTTTTTGATGCCTATAAGGTTAAAGGAAATCCCGGTTCGGTCCAAAAACTGAACAATATCTATGTGGTATATACAAAGGAAGCAGAGACGGCCGACCAATATATAGAAAAAACCGTCCATGTTATGGCGAACAGACAAAAATGTGATATAATGGTTGCTACGAGTGACCGTTTGGAGCAGATGATCATTTACGGACAGGGTGCCGTAAGGATATCGGCAAGAGAGTTCATGGCCGACGTAAAAGCGGAAAGCCTGAGACTGAAGCAGGACGGTTATATAAAATGATTTAACGGAAGGAAAGACCAATGGGAAATAAAAACGAACTTAGCGAAGAGATGGCGCAGGGTGTTGTAAAGGAATTTGTATCCAACACCATGTATGTGCTTCTTTCCACTGTGGGTGCGAACATGATAAAGGGATTCAGCTATCCTTATGTTGCGGAACTGGACGGAAAAGGAAAGGGACTCTATTTCTTCTCTACATATGAATATGCAAAGGAATTTGTAGAAGAAAACGACTTTGAGATACTTGACGGCGTATATCCGCTTGCAAAGCTTGCGCCGGGTGAGAAGCTTAACAGTTTCGAGACAATGTGCGCCATAGCAGCGCATCTGGGTATCATGTATGTTGATTTCAATCCGGGGCATCCCAATATCGCTCTCGGTACCACCATACCATGGCTTCAGAAAGTCTTCGGATTCGATCTTTCAAAGATCACTCTTATCATGAGTAACAAGATGAAGGAGGAGATGGAAAAGCGTGATGATAAAAAGATACCGATCAATTTCAACCCCATGCCGATCCACAAATTCAAAGATCCTTACTTTGTTACCGATGAGAGAAAAAAAGAACTTGATGCAATACCGCTTACCGAATATGACGATGTAAAGAAATACTTTGATGTCATAAAAGAGTTTCCGTTAAGTGAGCTTTGCTATCTCTCGGAGATCATAAAGAAGACATATCTTCCGAGAGCAAGTGCGGACGGAAACAAGGAAAGAGCCGATATACTCATGGCTATGTATTCGGTGTTGGACGGTGTCATCATACAGAAGCTTGATAAGAAGGTGACATATACTTTGCTTGACGGTGAAGAGATGTTTGTAAATCACAATCAGGCTGCATATTTACTCTATACCAACAGATTCCAGTACATGGGAGAGTACAGATATAAGGAGATCTCCCTTGAGGGATTTGTCCGTCAGTTGGAAGCAGCCGATGTAAACTATGCGATCGTTACAAGCGGACCCGGAAGCATGCATCTTACATCTACCGCGGCCATGAGACAGACGCTGGATAAGATGCTTCACTAAATTACCGGTTAACAATTTTACATTATGTAAACCATTCATAAAGGAGACCACATTCATGGAAATGAGAGATCTTGCAAATGAGCTTTCACAAAATGCATACCCCGGCAGAGGTATAGTCATCGGAAAATCAGCCGATTCGAAATATGCCGTAACAGCATATTTTATCATGGGCAGAAGTGTAAACAGCCGTAACAGGGTGTTTGTAGAGGACGGAGAGGGTATCCGTACTCAGGCTTTTGATCCGAGCAAGCTTAGTGACCCTTCGCTTATCATTTATGCACCCGTAAGAGTACTTGGCAACAAGACCATCGTTACAAACGGCGATCAGACTGATACCATCTATGAAGGCATGGACAAGCAGCTTACTTTTGAACAGAGCTTAAGAAGCAGAGAGTTTGAACCCGACGGACCGAACTATACTCCCCGTATTTCAGGCATAATGCACATTGAAAACGGAACCTACAATTATGCCATGAGCATACTTAAGAGTAACAACGGCAATCCCGATGCATGCAACAGATATACATTTGCATACACAGATCCTGTAGCCGGTGAAGGCCATTTTATCCATACCTACATGCAGGACGGGGATCCGCTTCCTAGCTTTGAGGGTGAGCCCAAGTGGGTAAAGATCGACAAGGATATAGACGCGTTTACCGATATGCTCTGGAACAGTCTCAATGAAGATAACAAGGTTTCTTTGTTTGTAAGATATATCGATATAGCAACAGGCAAATATGAAACACGTATCATAAATAAGAATAAATAATAGCCTGACACATCAGGTCAGTGAAAGGATTTTACGAATGAAAGAATTTGAACTTAAGTACGGATGTAATCCGAATCAGAAGCCTGCAAGGATATATGCCGCAAACGGCGGAGAGCTTCCCATTGAGGTATTGAACGGAAGACCGGGTTATATCAACTTTTTGGATGCGTTTAACGGATGGCAGCTTGTTAAGGAACTTAAAGAGGCTACAGGACTTCCGGCAGCCACATCATTTAAGCATGTTTCTCCGGCAGGTGCCGCAGTCGGACTTCCGTTAAGTGATGTACTTGCAAAGATATACTGGGTAGACGACCTCGGAGAACTCAGTCCGCTGGCATGTGCATATGCAAGAGCAAGAGGAGCTGACAGAATGAGCAGCTTCGGAGATTTTATAGCGCTTTCCGATGTATGTGACGTATCTACGGCAAAGATCATCAAGAGAGAGGTTTCGGACGGTGTCATCGCACCCGGATTTGAGCCCGAGGCACTTGAGATCCTTAAGGCTAAAAAGAACGGAAATTATAACGTTATAAAGATCGATCCTTCATATAAGCCCGAACCCATTGAGCATAAGGACGTATTCGGTATCACCTTTGAACAGGGAAGAAATGAAGTAAAGATCGACGATTCGTTACTTGAGAATGTGGTCACAAAGAATAAAGAGATCCCCGAAAGCGCAAAGATAGATCTTAAGATCGCGCTTATCACATTAAAGTATACACAGTCAAATTCCGTATGCTATGTAAAGGACGGACAGGCAATAGGCATAGGAGCAGGTCAGCAGTCAAGAGTTCACTGTACGAGACTTGCCGGACAGAAGGCTGACAACTGGTTATTAAGACAGTGTCCTAAGGTTCTTGAACTTCAGTTTGTCGATGATCTCGGAAGAGCAAACCGTGACAATGCCATCGACAATTATATCGGTGATGAGTACATGGATGTGCTTGCAGAGGGTGCATGGCAGAAGATATTCAAGGTTAAGCCCGAAGTGTTCACAAGAGAAGAAAAAGCTGCATGGCTTTCACAGATGGACGGAGCTTCACTCGGTTCGGATGCATTCTTCCCTTTCTCGGACAATATAGAGAGAGCAAAGAAGAGCGGAGTGAAATATATTGTTCAGCCGGGCGGCTCCGTAAGAGACGATCTTGTTATCGAATGTGCCGATAAATACGGCATGGCAATGGTATGTAACGGGGTAAGACTGTTCCATCATTGATAAAATCATACAAATCATATAGTACTAAAGTAACATATTTAGTCAAAATGCGCCAAAACTTTTATATCACTTGACAGTTTTTGGTGCATTTTGTATTATATAGTTGAGGGAATATTTTGGGTGTGAATAAATAATCGACGCTATATGAGGGAAAGAGTATGTTTGCAGCAGTCACGGAAGATAAGCATCTGGACGCTTTGACCAGGATCTATACCAAAGATTATTTTATTGAACACGCAGGGAGTATGTTTCGGGAGAATCCCGAAACAGATTTTTGTATTGTTGAATTTGAAGTAAATCGTTTATCAATGATCAACGATATGTACGGACTGGGTGAAGGTGACCGAGTCCTTAAAACAATTGCCAAGGTTTTGCTCGAGATATTCAATGAAGTAGAGCTTAGTCTGGTCTGCAGAGTCCAGTCCGATACCTTTGCTTTTGCATGCCCTTATGACAAAGAAAATCTGGAAACTTATATAAATGGCATCGAAGATAACCTCAAGCAGCTCAGTTCCAATCTGAGTGTCGATCTTCTGATGTCATTTGGCGTTTATGTTGTATGTGACAAAAGACTTTCCATCTTAAGCATGTGCGAAAGGGCAAACCTGGCCCTTAGAAGCGTAAAGGGCAATTATATACAGCATGTCGGATATTTTACCGAGAGCATGAGAGATAAGGCGGTAGAAGAAACAGAGATCACGGCAAAGATGAATGCCGCACTTATCAACAATGAGTTTAAGATCTATTTCCAGCCCAAGCACAGTCTTGATGATGAGAGAGTTGTGGGCGCTGAAGCTCTTGTCAGATGGATCACGCCTGAAAAGGGTGTCGTATCTCCCGATAAATTTATTCCTTTATTCGAAGAAAACGGCTTTATCATGAAGCTGGATGCCTATGTATGGGAAGAAACATGCAGATTCATAAAAGAAAACCAGGAAAAGGGTATTGAAGTTCCGCCGATAAGCGTCAATGTTTCACAGGTGGATCTTTACAATCCTCATCTCGTGGATACATTGGTCGGTCTTACAAGAAAGTATGCCATCGATCCGAAGATGTTGAAGCTGGAATTTACCGAAAGTGCTTACACCGAGAGTACGCAGCAGATGTTAGGCATCATGGACAAGTTCCATGAGCATGGCATGGAGATCGATATGGATGACTTCGGAAGCGGATATTCTGCCCTGAACGTTTTAAAGGATGTGCCGGTAGACGGACTCAAGATCGATCTTAAATTCTTAAGCAAGACAAATGAAGACAATTCGGGGAAAGCAAAGAGGATACTTGCAGCCGTTATACATATGGCAAAATGGTTGGGCATCCCTGCCATAGTAGAGGGCGTTGAGACCATTGAACAGGTCGATCATTTAAAGAGCCTTGGCTGTACCATGGTTCAGGGGTTCTATTATGCCCGTCCAATGCCTGAAAGCGAATTTGTAAAATATATAAAGACCAAGAGCACTCGCGTAAAGCTTGAGACTGAAAGACCTTTTGATGAAGTAGTCATAAATCCCGATGAGTGGTGGGAAAACGTTGGCTCTGACTGTGAACCGATCCTTGAGATGAACACCTGTCATATCCTTTTTGACAGAGGAGTGGGCGATGAGCTTGGTGTAATAAGAGCAAGTGACAGTCTGTATGAGATAATCGGAGGAAGAGAGAGGTTTTTCAACAAACCGTTTACCTTCGATACGATCGTAAATAATGATGACAGAAAACGTTTCTTTGAGATGTTCGATGAGATCAATGATTATCATTCCATCGGAAAGAGCATATGCAGACTTGAACTTGACGGGCAGGTCATCTGGGCGGATTTCAAGATCAGGCTGCTTGAGAAGAATGAGGACCACAGAGTATTCTTTGCTGTAGTCGATGATGTGACAAGAAGTGTTGCTTCGGTCTTAAATCTGTCAATATAGAACAATAAAAAAGGATTCCTGAAAAGGAATCCTTTTTTTATCGGAATGACAAGACTTGAACTTGCGACCTCCTCGTCCCTAACGAGGCGCTCTACCACCTGAGCCACATCCCGAGGCGTACTCAAAACGTACTAGAGTATAATATTACGATAACGCGGCCATGTCAAGTGCTATTTTAATAAAAAATTAAATTTTTCTTCATTTTCTAAACGGCTGCATTACTATATAATACAATAGTAAACTCGAACAAAAATACATATGCATTGTAACAGGACAGGAGCGTCAGGTAAGTGAATAAACAGGATAAGATAATAGCATACGGTGGTATAGCCACTATCGTAGTATTGGCGATCGTGGCGATATGCCTGTTGCTCAATATAGATGACAGTTCAAATTCGCTTGTAAAGATCAAACCTGAAAAAGAACAGGTAAAACTTGTGGAAAGTGATAATGCGGTTCCCGAAGTTGAGAGATTGAAAGAGGATGTTTCCCTTCCTCAAAAGAACGATGAACCCACAAAAACGGCAGAGCCATCACCGGATACATTGAAGTCGGCAAAAGAAGAATCATCCTTCTACACGAGATCGACTTTAAAGGAAGTAAGAAACTACGATACGCAGATGGCTGAGCTTTACGGCTATTGGGATGAATATCAGCTCGAAGCCGTAGGCGATATCATACGCCTTGAGAGGGTAAAGATGCTCACTAAGGAGCTTGCCGGGACCGACAGATACTATTATTACGGTGAGACCGATACTTCGGGGCTTCCAAACGGTAAAGGCCTCGCGATCTATGCTGACAACACCTATTACTTCGGTGAATGGAACAAGGGTTTAAGAAGCGGGAGCGGCATGTGGTTAAGGATCTATCCGGACGGTCCCGCAAAGGTGGGAGATTACACAGGCGTTTTGGAACATCAGTACAACGGACAGTTTAAAAACGATCTTCCGAACGGAAACGGACAGGAGCATTATACCTACGACAGTACAAAGATAACCGGTGAGATGAGTATCGCAAATGTGATAGGCGGATTCAAGAACGGCTACTATAACGGCGAACTCTATATCATGACAATGGATGAAAAGGGCACCAGTTACGACTGGTATGCCAATGCAACAGATGGCAAGTTCGACTACTGTGAGGAAAATGTTGTAAATACAACAGGTAAAAAACCCGTTCTCAAAAAGGGTGAGGACAACGATCACAGTACCGACAGCAGTGATGACGGCTACTACTGGATGCTCGATCAGAACAATTCCGGTTTTGGAATCTATTCTTTAAAGAAAGCAAAATAACTCTGACACGTTTTATAACGGCCGCATACGCCATATATATCCTCCTCAGACACGCTCGCGCTTGGATTTTGCTCGTAGCGG
>CACZSE010000278.1 GCA_902783735.1 uncultured Lachnospiraceae bacterium | reverse complement strand
GATGAGATCTCAAGCGAATATATTATATTTGTAAATGATATATCGGGCATGGATAAGGATGCAAAGCGCATCGTGGTCCATCATTTTTTATCAGATCCGTCCGCAAATATCATCTATTCCGACGAAGACGAATTTAACAGTAATGAAACAGTTCTCATGAATCCGTGGTTTAAGCCGGACTGGTCACCCGATACGCTTATCGACCATATGTATTTCGGCAATATGGTTGCTTTCAGGACGGACCTCTTAAAAACTGTGGGACAATGGGAAAATATCTATGAACTTACTTTAAAACTAGCGCTAAGTGCCAAAAAACGTGAAATAGTTCACATACGCGCGGCATTATATCACAGTCATTTTCTGAAAAAACTCTTTGATAAGCGGCAGTGGGACGGATTAAGAACAAAGGTCATTGAAGAATGTCATGTCAGGACTTGTGATACGAAAAAAAGTCTGGTATCCGTAATAATTCCGTCAAAGGATAATCCCAAAACGCTGGAAACCTGTCTGAGGTCCCTCATAAGGCTTACAAGAGACCTGTTTTTTGAGATCATTATCGTCGATAACGGTAGTTCACAGGAGAATAAATGCAAAATAGAGGGTCTGATCGACGGATTAAAACAAGATTTAGCATCTTGTGAATATGTGGAAAATTCGGTGGATAAGATAGATATACGATATTTGTATCGCCCTCAGCCGTTCAATTTTTCACGTATGTGTGATCAGGGAGCAAAGGATGCAAAAGGAGATTACCTGCTCTTTTTGAATGATGACATCGAAATACGTGAAGGGCACTGGATGAGCAAGATGCTTGAGGTTGCATCAAGAGCTCATACGGGAGCCGTGGGTGCAAAGCTCTACTATCCGAATTCTATGCTCATTCAGCATGCAGGCATAGCGAATCTTCGCCTCGGACCGGTTCATAAGCTGCAGTTTAAGGATGACAGGACCGGCTGCTATATGGATTTAAATAACGGCGTCAGAAATTGTATCGCAGTTACCGGAGCGTGCATGATGATCGCTAAATCAAAATTTGATGAGGTTGGAGGATTCTGCGAGGAGCTTGAGATAGCATTTAATGATGTGGATCTTTGTTTCAGATTGTACGAATCGGGTTATCATAATGCGGTATGCAACAATACCCATTTGTGGCATTATGAATCTCTTTCAAGAGGAAGCGATTCTACTGACGATAAGTTAGTCAGGCTGACAGCGGAAAGGGACCTTCTTTATAAGCGTCACCCTGCACTGTACGGATATGATCCTTACATGTCGGTCCACATGAGTACGGATATACTCGATACCAACTATTCATTTATATATCAGTATGATCACAGGGATGTCACTACCGATGTTCACTTTAAGCCCTGGAACAAAAAAATAAAAGAAAAATGGAAGAACGAATGTCTGTCTGTCAGTCTTGAATATGCGGGAAGCTATGACAGATTTACGGATATAAACGCAAAGTCTTCGACGAAAAGTCTTATAAGCGGTTATGCATATGTCATGGGAAGCGATAATTCCTGCTTTATACGAAGCATACTGCTGGAGGGACAAAAGGGATCGTTTATAGCTTCGACCATTCCCGTTTACAGGCCTGATCTGGAGATGAATCTCGATCCTGAGGAATACGGAGCTATGTGCGGCTTTAGTCTGACCTTCGATCTGAGAGAATTACCTGATGATGAATACAGGATAAGTGTCATTTCAAGATCGAGAAGCAGCAGACTGATATTATACGGACAAACAAACAAGTTTATCAGAGTAAACCGTTTGACAAAAGAGTAAAGAGTGATATGGATTACCGTGAATTATACGAAAAAGAACATATTAAATGCGCCGATCTTGCATCAAGGGTAGCAGAGCTTGAAGAGGCAAACGATTATCTTCAGTTTCGTCTCGACAGGATACATGACAGTAAGTTTTGGAAAGCAACAAAGGGTGCAAGAAAATGCTTCCATATTGTTTCCGGACAGGTTAAAAGACTGAAAAACTGTGGCGGATTTCGCGGTGTTGCGGCCAAGATAAAATACAAAAAAAGAGAAAAGATCGCCATGCGAAATTACGGAAAGAACAGCTTTCCCGATGAGGCACAAAGAAAGCTCGAGAGCGAAACTGTCTTTGAATATGCTCCGAAGATCAGCATACTCGTTCCGTTATACAATACTCCTTTGAATTTCCTCGAGGCCATGATCGGATCGGTACGGTATCAGACATATTCCGGATGGCAGTTATGCCTGGCCGACGGCTCGGATAAGGCTCATGACTACGTGGGTGAGTACTGTCTTAAGATGAAAGATAAAGATGAGAGGATATGCTATCGAAAGCTTGAGAAAAATGAGGGTATATCCGGAAATACAAACAGGTGTCTTGAGATGGCCGACGGTGAATATATCGCACTTTTTGATCATGATGATATATTGCACCCGTCTGTTCTTTACGAATATGTGAAGGCCATAAATGAACAGGATGCCGATTATCTGTATTGTGACGAAACGACATTTGCGGGTGATGATATCGACAGGATGCTCACCATGCATTTTAAGCCCGACTATGCACCGGATAATCTGAGAGCAAATAATTATATATGTCATTTCAGCTGCTTTAAGAGAGAACTGCTTGAAGGGACAGAACTTTTCAGAAGTAAATATGACGGAAGTCAGGATCATGACATGATCCTAAGACTGACTGATAAGGCAGAGCATATAGTTCATGTTCCGAGGCTCATGTATTATTGGCGTGCGCATGCCGGCAGTGTAGCCAGCGACATAACCGCCAAGGACTATGCGATAGAGGCTGCAAGGGGCGCTGTAGCAGACAGCTTAAGAAGTCACGGCTTCAAAAATTTCCGTATAACTTCAACAAGAGCCTTTGAGACAATATTTAAGATAAGCTATGAGATAATAGGAGATCCGATGATCTCGATCATCATTCCGAACAAGGATCATTTGGAGGATCTTAAGCGATGCATCGATTCCATTAAAGAAAGATCCACCTATGACAATTATGAGATCATAGTGGTGGAGAATAATTCAGAGACCGCCGAGATAAATGATTACTATAAGACCGTCGAAAATGACGGTGTAAAGATCGTACGTTATGAGGGACCTTTCAATTTCTCGGCCATTTGTAATCTGGGTGTAAAAGCTGCGCAGGGCGATTATATACTGCTGCTTAACAATGATACTCAGGTCATTACCGTAAACTGGCTTGAAGAAATGCTCATGTATGCTCAAAGAGATGATGTTGCGGCTGTCGGAGCAAAGCTCTACTATGCGGACAAGACCATTCAGCATGCCGGAGTGGTGATCGGACTGGGTGCCCACAGGACAGCCGGACATACGCATTACGGACAGTCAAGAGAGAATCTAGGATACATGGGAAGACTTTGCTATGCTCAGGATGTTTCGGCTGTGACCGGAGCCTGTCTCATGGTAAAAAAGGAACTTTACGAAAAAGTCGGAGGTCTGGATGAAAGCTTTGAAGTCTCATTGAATGATGTTGATCTTTGCTTAAAGTTCAGACACCTTGGAATGTTAAACGTATTCACTCCTTTTGCGGAACTGTATCATTTTGAATCGGTATCAAGAGGACTGGACACCGATGGCGAGAAGGCAAAACGATACAATGAAGAAAGTGAGAGGTTCAGACAAAAGTGGAAGGAGGATCTTGAAAAAGGAGACCCGTATTATAACGTAAACTTTTCACTGGACAGAAGTGATTACTCTCTTAGAATATGATATAATAAGTTCACTTGGTGGGCGTTGTTCCACCCGAATATTACGATTTGTTTGGAGGTGTTTTATGGGCTACATGGAAGAATACAGATTTTGGTTGGAAGATCCTTATTTCGATGAGGATACAAAGGCTGAACTTAAGTCGATCGCAGACGATCAGGCTCAGATAGAAGACAGATTTTACAAAGAACTTGAATTCGGTACAGGCGGTTTGAGAGGTGTTATCGGCGCAGGTACCAACAGGATGAACATATACACTGTAAGAAAGGCTACTCAGGGACTGGCAAATTATATCATTAAAGCCGGAACACAGAGCAAAGGAGTGGCAATAGCATACGATTCGAGACACATGAGCCCGGAATTTGCCGATGAAGCAGGCCTTTGTCTTGCCGCAAACGGTATCAAGGCATATGTTTTTGATGCACTCAGACCTACTCCCGAGCTTTCTTTTGCTCTTCGTACACTCGGATGTACCGCAGGAATAGTCGTAACTGCAAGCCATAACCCTCCGGAATATAACGGATATAAGGTCTACTGGGAAGATGGTGCTCAGGTCACATCACCCAGAGACAAAGAGATCATAAATGAAGTAAGAAACGTAACGGATTATAACAGCGTAAAGACCATGTCGAAGGAAGATGCCGTAAAAGACGGTTTATATGAGACCATCGGTAAAGAGATCGATGATAAATACATGGTTGAACTGAAAAAACAGATCATCCATCCCGAGATCATCAAACAGGTTGCGGATGATATAAAGATAGTTTATACACCGTTTAACGGAACCGGAAACATACCTGCAAGACGCATACTTGATGAGATCGGATTTAAAAATGTTTATGTTGTACCGGAGCAGGAACTCCCGGATCCCGACTTTACCACATTGGAATATCCTAACCCTGAAGATCCCAAGGCATTTACGCTTGCATTAAAGCTTGCAAAAGAAGTTGGAGCCGATATTGTGCTTGCAACCGATCCCGACGCTGACAGACTGGGTATATATGCCTATGATACCAAGAGTAAGGATTATATTCCCTTTACGGGAAACATGTCAGGCATGCTCATTGCCGACTATGTTTTGAGCGAGAGGACAAATACGGGAACCATGCCTGAGAACCCCATGCTTGTAAAGACCATTGTTACCACAAACATGGCAGACGTTATTGTTAAGAAATACGGCGTGGATATGATAGAGGTCCTGACCGGATTTAAGTATATAGGCGAGCAGATAAAGTGGGCTTTGGAAAAGGGCGATCACAATTATGTATTTGGTCTTGAGGAAAGCTACGGATGCCTTGCAGGAACCCATGCAAGAGATAAGGATGCCATCGTAGCGGTAATGCTGCTTTGCGAGGTTGCCGCATGGTGCAAGTCAAAAGGTATAACCGTTTGGGATCGCATGGTAGAAATGTATGAAGAATACGGCTACTTTAAAGAAACTCAGTATTCACTTACACTTAAAGGAGTTGAAGGCTCTAAGCAGATAGCAGCCATTATGGAAAAACTTCGTAACGATCCGCCTGCAAAGCTCGGAGATTATACTGTTCTTAAATTCAGAGACTATGACAGAAATATCATAAAGGATATGTCAACGGGCGAAACGACCGAAACGGGTCTGCCTGCTTCAAATGTATTATATTTTGAACTTAACGATGATTCATGGTGCTGTGCAAGACCTTCGGGAACTGAACCAAAGCTTAAGTTCTACATGGGAGTAAAAGGCAACAGTATAGAAGATGCTGCATCTAAAAATGAAGCACTTACACAAGCGGTTAAAGCACTGCTTTAATGTATGAGTCTGCGCGATAATCTGAGAAAAGCATACAATTACATGAAAAAAAACGGTTTCAGGGATACCCTGTATGCATCTGTTGAGCGTCTTGGCGAAGATTCCAAAAGATATGTATACAGGGATATATCTGAGGCTGAAAAGGAAAAACAGAGAGAAGCTCGTTTCGATATAAGAACGAGGTTCTCTATTGTTGTGCCTGCATATGAGACCAATGAGATCTTTTTAAGAGCCATGATAAGATCGGTCCTTGATCAGACGTATCCAACCTTTGAACTGATCATTGCCGATGCGAGTTCGACCAATAAAGTTGAACAGGTTGTAAGAAGCTTTGAAGATGAAAGGTTAACTTATATCAGAAACACCGAAAACAAAGGGATCTCGGGTAATACAAACGTGGGCATAAAAGTAGCCTCCGGACAATATATAGGTCTTTTGGATCACGATGATCTTCTTACCCCCAATGCGCTCTATGAGATAGCCAGAAAAATAGAGGAAGCGAAGAAGGACGGTGTAAAATATTCGTTTATTTACACAGACGAAGATAAATGCGATACATACGGAGAAAACTTTTACGAGCCAAACCGTAAGCCTGAATTCAATCTCGATCTTTTGCTGTCAAATAACTATATCTGTCATTTTATGGTCATGGATGCGAATCTGATGAAAAAGCTGGGATTACGCAGTGAATTTGACGGGGCCCAGGATCATGATCTTGTATTAAGAGCATACAGAGTAAGTGACAGACCCATAGGACATGTGGCAAAGGTTCTTTATCACTGGAGATGTCATGAAGATTCCACTGCATTAAATCCCGAAAGCAAGAGATATGCTTATGAAGCGGGCAAACGTGCGGTTGCGGAATTTTTGAAAGACTGGCATGTCAATGGTGCGGTTGTCGATACAAAACATAACGGTTTTTTCCGTATCATATACGGTGCTATTAACGGAACCGGCGGTGAGATCAATGCCGGAGATAAAATGACAGGTGTGGAAGATATCTTCAAATGCAGATTTGATATCGGGATAGTAGGCGGTCCGCTGGTTAAAAGAGGAAGAATAACGGGTGGTTTGATTGATGAGACCAAAACCTGTCCATTAGAAGGTGCAAATATAAACTTTTCCGGATATATGCATCGCAACTCTCTTCAGGTTGATGCAAAAGCAGTGGATATCCGCTTTATGTTTATAAGAAAAGAATTAATACCGGCCGTTACGGAAGTGACGAAAAAAAGAGAATATCAAGAAATATTTATTCGTGATTTAACAAACACGGAGAAATCGTGCATTGATATGCGTGATCATATTGATGTAAAAGGAATTGATGAGATGATCATTCAAAATCTCAGTTACGATATATGTGTCAGATGTGAACTGGAGGGCTACAGAATATTGTACGATCCTTATCTGGAGGAATTGTTATGATACGTACAACAGTAGTCGTTCCCAATTATAAAGGTGAAGATTACCTCTATAAATGTCTTGACTCTTTGAAGGAAGCTTTTAAAAGTAACGGCGAATTTAAGGTTATAGTGGTCGATAACGGTTCGGGAAAAGAAGAAACAGACCGTATAAAGGATTTTTTGGAAAATGAACCGAACATGAGATTTATCGGCCTGAGCGAAAATACAGGATTTGCCTTCGCCGTTAACAGAGGTATCGAAGCAGCCGACACACCCTACGTTCTTTTATTAAATAATGATGTTACGGTTAAAAACGACTTTGTCAAAATGCTCGAAGAAGCTCTTGACTGTGATGAGAGTATTTTTTCCGCTAATTCTGTCATGAGAAAGATGAAAGATCCGGAGTTTTTGGACGGAACGGGTGATTACTACTGTGCTTTGGGATGGGCATATGCCGCATATCGTGACAAGCCGGTCTCAAAAGTGATCACGGATTCCAAATTAAGAAATATCTTCAGTGCCTGTGGCGGTGCTTCGATATATCGTAAAAGTATACTGGACCGGATAGGTTTGTTTGATGAAGAGCATTTTGCGTATCTTGAGGACGTGGATGTCGGCTATAGAGCCAGGATAGCCGGATATAGAAACGTATTGTGTAAAAAAGCCGTCTGTGACCATGCCGGGAGTGCCTCAAGCGGCTCGAGATACAATGATTTTAAGATAAGGCTTTCGGCAAGGAACAGCATTTACATCATATATAAAAATATGCCGGCGTTGCAGATTGTTTTAAATATCCCATTTTTGCTTGCCGGATTTATCATAAAGATACTGTTTTTCACAATAAAAGGACACGGCAGGACATACATAAGCGGACTTGCTGAAGGATTTAAACTCAGCTTTTCCAAAAAGACAAAAAACAAACGTGTAAGAGTACGATTTAAGAATATCAAAAATTATATTATCATCCAGTCAGAACTCTGGGTAAACATGTTCAGACGGATCTTTGTCTGATGTGGTTGCAGATTAACGATACTTGTCGATTCAGTGTCAAATTGGTATAATCAATTAGTTGGGTAGACTTTTGATATTTTGAAAGGGACATGGGAAGTAATGATTAAAGATAATCAGAAATATTTTAATCAACTTCACATTGTTATAGACGGTCTTGTTGTAGCCGGATCATATTTATTGGCCTGGTTCCTTAAATTTGAAGGTTTTTTGTCCGGCGGTTCTACTCTGGCGCATTTGCCTTCTTTCTATTTTTCAGCCCTTTATTATCTGGTACCCGGATACCTGATCATATATTATATGAACAGGATGTATGTGCCGAAGCGTTCGCAGAGGCTTGAGACCGAACTTGCTTCAGTTGTAAGGGCAAATGCCGTTGGCGCTGCGGCATTCATGATCTCAATAACGTTATTTAAGGTAAGTGACTTTTCCCGTGGTCTTATTGCCATATTCTGTATCACAAATACAATATTTGCTTTTGCGGTAAGATGTGTTATCAGAGCTCTTCTTCGAAAGTTCAGGAAAAAGGGCTACAACCTGAAATATATTCTGATAGTCGGCTATTCGAGGGCGGCAGAGGAGTATATAAACAGATTAAATGATAACCCTCAGTGGGGTTATGTGGTACGAGGTATAATCGACAACAATGTACCCATTGGTACAATATATAAAGGAGTAAAGGTTGTAGGTGTCATAGATGATATCGATGTCATACTTCCGGGAGCGACTCTTGATGAGATCGCCATTACTCTGCCGCTTTCCGATTATGACAGACTGGCGGATATAGTCAGCAAATGCGAGAAATCCGGTGTTCATACCAAGTTTATTCCCGATTACAGCAGCCTGATACCGAACAGGCCTTACACGGAAGAACTTGACGGGTTGCCGGTCATCAACATAAGATATGTTCCGCTGACAAACACGTTCAATGCATTGGTTAAGCGTATTTTTGACTTTATTTTCTCGTTTATCGGTATTATAATCTTATCACCGTTGCTTTTGGTGCTTGCAGTTATAGTAAAATGCTCAAGCCCGGGACCGGTGATCTTTAAGCAGGAAAGAATAGGACTTCATAACAAGTCCTTTAACATATATAAATATAGAACAATGCGTGTTCAGGAAGCGTCAGAAGAACAAAAAGCCTGGACTACCAAGGACGATCCGAGAGTGACAAAATGCGGAAAAGTCATGAGAAGATTCAATCTTGATGAACTTCCGCAGCTTTTCAATATCCTTAGGGGGGATATGAGTCTGGTCGGACCAAGGCCCGAAAGACCTCAGTTCGTGGAACAGTTTAAGGAAGAGATTCCGCGATATATGATCAAACATCAGGTAAGACCCGGTTTGACGGGGTGGGCTCAGGTCAGCGGATTCAGGGGGGATACATCCATCCATAAGAGGATAAGTTACGATCTGTACTACATAGAAAACTGGTCCTTCGGATTTGACATCAAGATATTGTTTTTGACGATATTCAAGGGATTTAAGAACGCGTATTAAAGTAAAAGATTGGAGAGTATATAATTATGGCTACTTCACAGGCCGCAAAAAGACGTGCGATGGCAAAAAAACGTGCCAGGAAAAAAAGAAACAAGATACTTCTTCTCATAACAGAGTTTTTTGTACTTGCTCTTTTGGTAGTTGTTGTTTATGGCGTTACCAAAGCTGAGAAAGTCACAAAAGTAAAGATCGACGAAGAAGAGATCAAAGCAAAGATGAACGATTCGGTAGCGGAAAACGTTACCCTGAAAGGCTACAGGAATATTGCCCTTTTTGGAGTGGATTCACGTGAGGGCAGTCTGGGAAAAGGAACAAGATCCGATACAATAATCATTGCCTCTATCAACAATGATACCGGTGATATCAGACTTTGTTCGGTTTTCAGAGATACATATTTAAACCTTGGAAACGATTCATACAATAAGTGTAATGCTGCCTATGCAAAGGGGGGTCCCGAGCAGGCCATCAATATGCTCAATATGAACATGGATCTGAATATCACGGACTATGTGACAGTCGGTTTTGAAGGCCTTATAGACACGATCGATGCATTGGGCGGAGTATATATCGATGTTCAGAAAAATGAGATCGTACATCTGAATAATTATCAGATAAGCATGGTAGGTAAGACTACCGATAAAAAGACATATACTGCAACGGAAGGTGTAGATTACATAGCTGTAAAGGAGCCGGGATATCAGCTCCTTAACGGACTGCAGGCAACCGCTTACTGCAGGATAAGATATGTTGGCGATGACTTTATGAGAGCACAGCGTCAGAGAACGGTTTTGGCTGCAGTCATGGATGTCTGCAAGAAATCGGATCCTGCCACACTGAATAATATACTTAATGCGGCTCTCCCTAATGTGTCTACATCCCTCGATGTTGATGAGATGACCGCAATGTTAAGCAATGTAACAAATTACAGCATTACAGGAAGTGACGGATTCCCGTTTGAATCTAATCGTGCGACCGGAACCGTGGGAAGTAAGGGCAGTTGTGTTATTCCCGTAAATCTCGGACAGAATGTAACATTGCTGCATAAGTTCCTTTTTGATGATGATACATACCAGATCTCGTCTCAGGTTCAGCAGTACAGTCAGAAGATATCATCGGATACAGGCAGGTAAGTATTGAAGTTTAAAGTCTGAAAGGGCCCTTAGGGGCCTTTTTTGACAGGGTGAAGGTTTTTTATACAGGATTATGAAAATTGATGTGATCATTCCCACATATAAGCCGGATGAAGGCTTCATAGAGATCCTGCGCATGTTGGAAAAGCAGTCGGTAGCGGTAAACAGGATCATTGTCATGAATACGGACCGCAAATACTGGAATAAGTTTGTAGAGAAAAACACCTATGAAGATATTCTGGAAAAAATTGAAGTATATCATCTTATTAAGAGGGATTTCGATCACGGAAGGACACGAAATACGGGCATGAATAAATCCGATGCGGATATATGCGTCATGATGACAATGGATGCTCTTCCGGTCGATGAAACTCTTATCGAGAAGCTCATAGAGCCTCTTAAGGAAAATGACATTGCTGCCTGTTATGCAAGACAGATCGGACGTCCGGGGTGTTCATATACCGAGATGCTTACCAGAGAGTTTAACTATCCCGTACAAAGCAGCGTAAGAACAAAAGCCGATATAGAAAGATTACAGATAAAAGCATATTTTTGCAGTAATGTATGCTGTGCATACAACAAACGGATATTTGACAGCCTGGGCGGTTTTGTGGATCACACCATTTTCAATGAGGACATGATCTATGCCGCAAAGGCTTTGAATAATGACTACCGCATAGCATATTGTGCTGAAGCAAAGGTTTATCATTCTCATGAGTATTCTGCGACAGAGCAGTTTAAGAGAAATTTTGATAACGGAGTCAGTCATGCACAGTATCCGGATGTCTTTGCCGATATAAAGCAGGTTGGCGAAGGAGCAAAAATGGTAAAGGTTATACTGAAAAAGCTTATGTCTGAAGGAAAGATATTTCAGTCAGTAAGATATATCTGGATATCCGGTTTTAAATTTCTCGGCTTTAAATTGGGCAGTAACTACGAAAAGCTCCCGAAAATATTAATAAGATGGTTTTCAACCGATTACGGCTATTTCTCATGGAAGTGATACGAATTTATATGATTTATGAGTCCATTTCATAAAAAGAATATATTTTTTACACACTTTGGTCACAATTTCGGCTTATTCTTTATTTTGAAAACAGATAATGATAAAAGAAGACCAAAGTAAGGAGGTATCATTATGGACTATGAATATAACAGTGAAAACAGGAACGGCGAATACGATCATACGTCTCAGGTACAGCCTCAGAATGCGACTGAAAGACCTATTGGCAGTGTGAATACAAATATTGAACCGCAGGTAAACACGATCACAAAAAAGAAAAAGGGAGGCTTTGCCCGATTTCTGGGCAGGTCGGCCATCCTGATAGCGTCGGGACTGGTTTTCGGTCTGTGTGCAGCTGTAGCTTTCGGAATAGTAAATTATTATACTTACAGTTCCAAAGAAGATTCGTCTCAGTTTGATATGGAAACATATAAGACACAGATAGAAAAAGACATCCTGACCAAGATGAACAGAGAAATAGATAATAATGCGACCAAGGATGTTATCGGGACAGCAACAAGCAATTCCGTTTATACACCGGTCATAGATGTTTCAAATGTTGTCGATAAGGTTATGCCAAGTGTAGTTTCCATTACAAACAGTTACACTGCAGTGACAAACTTCTGGGGACAGCAGTACAGCGAACAGGTTGAAGGCAGTGGATCTGGTATCATAATCGGTGAAAACGATTCAGAGCTCCTTATAGCTACAAATAATCATGTTATTGCTGATGCTGACGAACTTTCTGTTCAGTTTATAGACGGTTCAACTGCAAAGGCAAACGTAAAAGGCTCTGATGCAGACATGGATATAGCTGTAATAGCTGTGTCTAAAGATGAGCTTGACGGTAGTACCAAAGATGCAATAGCGATTGCCGAACTTGGCGATTCCGATGAACTTAAGGTTGGAGAACCTGCGATAGCGATAGGTAATGCATTGGGATACGGACAGTCCGTAACAACTGGTGTGATATCTGCTCTTGATCGTGAGATCGAGATAGAAGAGGGATCATATTCTCAGGGATTCATTCAGACGGATGCTGCCATAAATCCCGGAAACTCCGGCGGAGCACTTTTAAATATATATGGTCAGGTTATAGGTATCAACTCAAATAAGATCGGCGGAAGCAGAGTAGAAGGCATGGGATATGCGATCCCGATATCAAGTGCCCTTCCCATAATTGACGATCTTAAGACCAAAAAGACTAAGGCTGCGGTATCTGAAGGAGAAAGAGGTTTCCTTGGAATATCGGGGCGTGGAGTCTCACAGGAACTTTCTGAGATATATGATTTCCCTGAAGGAGTATACATTTATGAAGTATATGAAGGAACAGGAGCAGAAAAGGCAGGACTCAGAAAGGGAGATGTCATCACAAAATTTGACGGAACAACCATAAACAGTATGGAAAAACTACAGGAGAACCTGTCATACTATGAAGCAGGGGAAACTGTTGAGATCACTATAGAAAGGTTAGATGAAACCGGAGAGTATCATGAGAAGAATATTTCTCTGGAGCTGGTTGGCAGAGATGCGTTGCCGGCAAATTAAAATGCATGGATAATAACAATAACGAGAACAATAACAACAACTATGAAGATGTTTGCATGATGTGTCACAGAACAGAAAGCAAAGCCGGGCAGATGATAAAGCTACCCGGCAATTTCTGCGTGTGTCAGGATTGCATGAACAGATCCAATGATCTTATAAAGAACATGGGCCTTGATAAGATATTTGAAGGATTCTATGTTCAAAATGATAAGAGTGAGGACAGTGTAAAGTCCGGGGAGCCTGTTAAAACAGAAGAAACACCCAAGACAGATGACGAGCC
The DNA here is from genome assembly GCA_902783735.1 of uncultured Lachnospiraceae bacterium. Taxonomy (GTDB): domain Bacteria; phylum Bacillota; class Clostridia; order Lachnospirales; family Lachnospiraceae; genus Colinaster. The sequence continues at coordinate 1,525 of CACZSE010000278.1, read as the reverse complement.
GGATACAGATCCCGATAAAGATGCCAGCATAAAGTTTGAAAAATATTTCAGAGGCTTTCCGAATATCAGTTTCTTAAATCTGGCAGATCTTGCAGGCGGCGGTATGGCTTCAAGGTCAAAGGTGAAAAAGCAGTCTAAGGATAATAAGCCGCTTATCGATATTAAGAACGTGCCTAAGCCTCACAAGATCAAGGAAAAACTTGATGAATATGTCATTGGGCAGGAACATGCCAAAAAGGTTATTTCTGTAGCTGTATACAATCACTATAAAAGGGTTGCTACAGGGACCATGGATGACATAGAGATAGAGAAGTCAAATATGCTGATGATAGGTCCCACCGGAAGTGGAAAGACCTATCTTGTAAAGACATTGGCAAGACTGTTGGATGTGCCGCTTGCCATAGCTGATGCTACCTCCTTAACAGAGGCAGGTTATATCGGAGACGATATAGAAAGCGTTATATCAAAGCTTCTGGCCGCAGCAGACAATGATGTGGACAGAGCTCAGATGGGCATTGTTTTCATTGATGAGATAGATAAGATCGCAAAGAAAAAGAACAACAACTCAAGAGATGTCAGCGGTGAATCGGTTCAGCAGGGCTTACTGAGACTTTTGGAAGGTGCCGATGTTGAGGTCCCTGTGGGAGCCATGAGTAAAAATGCGATGGTACCGCTTACAACCGTGAATACCAGAAATATATTATTTATCTGCGGTGGAGCTTTTCCTGACCTTGAAGAGATCATAAAACAGAGACTTCATAAGAAAACAGCCATCGGATACGGAGCAGAGCTGAAAGATAAGTTTGATAAAGATAAAGATATTTTGGAAAAGGTGACAGTTGAAGACCTGAAAAAGTTCGGCATGATACCGGAGTTTTTGGGAAGATTGCCGGTCATATATACACTTCAGGGACTTTCGAAAGAAATGCTGGTGAAAATATTAAAGGAGCCCAAGAATGCTATCCTTAAGCAATACGGAAAGTTGCTTGAACTTGATGAAGTAAAGCTTGAGTTTGATGACAGTGCACTGGAAGCTATAGCTGAAAAAGCTCTTGAAAAAGATACGGGGGCGCGAGCTTTAAGATCGATCATTGAAGAGTTTATGTTAGATATCATGTATGAGATCCCCAAAGATGATAATATCGGAAGAGTTGTCATCACGGGAGATTATATAAACGGTACGGGAGGTCCTGTTATAGATATAAGGAATGAGGCCAGAATAGAGACTTCGAAGGGCACCGTTAATGATAATATAACAGGCGATGTTACCGAAAGATCGCAATTGGCAGTGTCGGAATGATGAAAATCAGTAAAACATAATTTAACCCAGCCCAAAACGGGGAGAAGAAATTTTTGATATCTTCTCCCCGTTCTTTCTTGTCTGAAAACAATATATTGTATCTGAAGAAAGATAACAACATATATGCAAGCAAAAAATGTTATTTACTAAATCATGCATTAGCGAAAAGATAAATATTTAACAAAATATACCCAACGAGATATCAAGATATTGATGCAGCACTTG
>CACZSE010000277.1 GCA_902783735.1 uncultured Lachnospiraceae bacterium | reverse complement strand
GATATAGGCTCATCCTTGTCATTTTTATCGACCGCAACGTCAAAATCTCCGTTATCATGCCAGTCTCTTCTTACCTGAAAGGCATAAAGACTTCCCTCGCTCACGACTTCCGTAACCGAATTGTCACTTACTGTTTCTTTATCTGTTACCTCGTCCGTCCCCGGTTCATTATCGGAAACAGTATCAGTCGCCTCCTTCTCTTCTTCATCAACGATCTCATCGCTGATAACCTGTTCATCATCAGCATCGATCACTACTGCACCGGAAATGTCTTTGACATCATCGTTTGGTGCAGCATATCCCGGAACATACGCGCCCGGCAAAACCAGGCAGAAAGCCAGGATAAACGCTAGGATCCTTTGAAATCTCCTTCTCTTCATTCGCATTCCCTCTCTTTTTTTATAACCCTAACAATCAGAAACTCTTTGGCGTAAATAAACCTAACGCCATTTATATTTTTTACTCATTATGAGTAACAAATATATCTGCTATGATCCGATAAAAACAGTATCTTATGTCTTATCTTCTTCTGTCGATACCGCGCTCCTTATAATATCTGTCTTTGTCTTTATACATTTCGGCATCGGCAATATGCTCAAGATCGTCTATCGTAGCGTCTTTATGATCTCTGTGAGTTGCATATCCCACCGACATTGCGATCTCCTCGCAGTATATGCCATGCCACTCTTTAGCCTTGTTGTTGATATCGCTTCTTATCTGTTCAGGTGAATCGGCATGGACTATCGCAATAAACTCATCTCCGCCGGTCCTGTATACCTTTCCCTTATTTCCTATTGACAGAGCAAGACAATCGGCGGCTCCTTTTATAAGCTCATCGCCTGCCGCATGCCCTTTTGTATCATTAACCGCCTTTAAACCGTTAACATCGATGGAAAACAAAACAAAGTCATCGGATAGCTCACCTTTCCTCAGCTCCATAAGATCCTCATCAAAACATCTTCGATTGTACAGTCTTGTCATTTCATCTGTCATTGATATTCTGATGAGATTCTCTTCTCTTCGTTTTTCTTCATCGACATTTCGTGTTGTATATATAACGACATTCGGTATTCCGTCCAATGTAGAATCAACTGTTATATACTGGGCGCGAAACCATCCGGACACCACATCTATAAAGTCTGCACTTACGATCTTTTTCTGGGAAAGTCTGGCTCTTATTGTCTTTAGGTTTGTGAAATTTGTGAATGCTTCCTGTTGATCAGGCATAACCTGATTTATAAGCCGCTGATTCATAATGGTCTGTGACTGCGAATTCATGTCTATTCCATGTTTTTTTTGTTCCGAATCCATCAGCGATACTTCGGTGTTGTTTACAAAATCTATAAGATTGACATTATCGTAGATCTCTGCCATGGAGTTGAGGATATCCATTTTTTCCTTCATGTCTTTCTCCTGCTCCTGTATGGTCTTATACTGTGCAAACAGATTTTTAAAGTAACCCACGGCAAGTTTACCGAGGATATATCCTCCGGCGAACATGATTATGGTTTCTATGGTAAAGCCACTCATCCTGTCAGAGAAAAAAGCAACAGCATTGGGATGTTTTGTTTGTAATGACGCATTATATGGTGCCGTCAGCCATGTGGTAATGAACATAAGAATATAGTTTAAGATAACGGAATAGAAAAAGATCGCCCTGTCGCAGAACAGAAGCCCAAGCAGGGGCACAAGAAACCATGTAAGATAAATGCTCACATGGGAATATGACATATAGACCAGTAAGACATCCAATGCCGTAAGTGCAAAGATGCAGGTTATGGTAGAACTCGGGATCATTTTGGTAAGCAGAAGATGTACAGATGCCAAAAAAGCTACACCTACGGATATACCGATACAGGTTTTATAGTCTATATCAGGAAATATTCCTCCCTTAACACCGCTTGCTATAGCCGGTCCGGTTAAGATAAAAAACCATAATACCATGTTCAGATATTTGTTTACGGTAATACGATTCCTTTCCAGAAATTGTCCGTAATCCAGGGTAGTGATACCATCCTTCATTCTTCCATCCTCCAAAAATCACCGATTATCTCAGCCTGTATTTGACATTAATATTCCCCCGGTTTTAATGAATATGCTATTATCTTACCATATAATTCAAAAAAAGTCAGAAAACATTTCGTTCTTATATCCATTTTATATTCTATAATCGTAAATATCTGATATAATATAAGAGGCTTTATGCCGAATTACTTTATTGTAAAGGAGAAGGACATGATACTGACAACGGGACACAATTTGGAAGGATATGTAATAACTGAGTATGTTGATGTGATCTTTGATGAATTACTGGTCGGGATCGGTTTTAAAAAGGGATTGACATCCACTATTGATAACGTGATCTCTTCATTTACGGGAACCGAAGCGACCGAGATGATCGAGAGACTCAACATGGTAAAAGCAGCACTAAAATACCGTGTTATAAGAAAAGCGGAAAACCTGGGTGCAAATGCACTTATCGGTGTGGATTTTGAAAGCAGCAGACTGGGCGAATTGCTTATGGTGTCCATGACCGCTACCGCTGTAAAGATAGAAACACTTGCCGATTATAGTCCCGAGACCGTTGAGAGCAAGCAGCGCCTTATAGAGGAAGAAAAAGAGAGGACCGAACGTCTCAGAAAAGCCGAGGAACAGCGTTTGGAGGGCGAGCAAAAAAGAGCCGCAGAACGCCGTAAGGAGGATGAATTCTTTGCTTCCTTCGGAATTACCGAGGAACTTTCATCTACCGAAAGAAGCCTGTTTAAAGCTATTCACCGAAATGAAAACATCGATATCATCGGTATAAGCAGAATGATCCCCAGAAATATGACACAGAGTGAGGTTATAGAAGCTCTCCAACGTCTGCTTGATATGGGTGCGATAATAGTTGAGGACGAATGCTACAGAGTAAGAGATATGGAAGAAGAATGATATTAAAAAACAGGGAATGCTCATTTGAGCATTCCCTGTTTTT
>CACZSE010000276.1 GCA_902783735.1 uncultured Lachnospiraceae bacterium | reverse complement strand
ACCGTTTACCGTTATGACAGCAGGTTCTCCGAGGCTTCCCCTTACCATCTTATCTACGCCGTTAAGCTTATAGTTAAGAGCCTTACCTGACTTGGGGAAAAAACCGTTCGAAGGAAATTCCGTCTGCATGGCCACGTCCATGACCGTCAGATTGTTATTGTTATATATCTTTACACGGCTGCCATTAAAATCTACATAAATAAAGTTGTTTGATTCCTCATAGAAGCTTAATGCGATGCCTATGGGCGTTACCATGAGTGAATCGGCTTTGAGTTCGGTATCCTCAAATATGATGTCATCCATGACCTCACGTCCTCTTAGAGCGACTCTCGCTCCCGCAAGTCCGAGTCTGTCCGCAAGACATTTTACATATCCCGGGAACACTCCGCCGCCGCCGACTACGAACACCGCTCCGACACTCTTATCACCGTTTAACTCAATGATCTTATCGCCGACTGCATTGGCCATATCCTTAACATCATCGGCTACAACCTTTGTGATCTCGTCTTTTGTGACGGTCATTTTTGTACCCATTATGTCCTTGTACGTAATCTTTGTTTTTGTTGCGCACTGGGTCTTTATCTTTTCTGCTGTATTAAAATCTACCATGCAATGGTTTGCGATCGTTTCCGTCAATCTGTCACCGGCAGTCGGAAGCATACCGAAGGCAACGATGCTTCCGTCTTTTGTTATGGAAATATCGGATGTTCCGGCACCCACATCGACAAGTGCGATATTTAATAATCTGAATTTCTCGGGTATCGCCAGACCTATTGCGGCAATGGGCTCCAATGTGAGCGATGCAACTTCAAGACCTGCCATGTCGACTGCAGCATATAAGCCGTCAACAACCTCATCGGGTAAAAAGGTCGCTATTATATCCACACCAATCTTGGAAGCCTTATGGTTTTCAAGATTGGATATCGGGAAATCATTCAGATAATATCTGACTATACTGCTTCCAACGCAGTAAAACTTTATGTCGGAATTGTTTTCACTCAAAAAAAGTTTGTATGCATCTTCTATGGCAGCGGAATTGAGAGTATATACATCCTCTTCGGTCACGGTCCTTACTTCGTCCAGAGTGATCTCACTGTGGGCCGTAGAAGTCTTCAGCACACGTCCGGCAGCCGCAATACAGACTCTTTTTAAGCTGTAGCCGAGCTTTTCCTCAAGCTTTTTTGTTACGTCCTTAATGGTCTGTGCGACCTTGGCTATGTCATGTATCTGACCGTCGAGCATGGCTCTTGTCTCATGCTCTTTTTTCGCAACTGCCTTTACAATGAATTTCTTGCCCTTGCGATAGCCGACAACACCGACAACGCTTCTGGTACCGATATCCAGTCCGTATACAGTTTGAATCGGAGTTTTATTTTCTGCCATAGTATAATTCCTTCATTTTTTCATCTATCTGACTGTACGTTTCTTCGACCTTACCGCTGTTGTCTATGATATCATCACTTCCCTGAATGAAAGCCTCATGCGAAAGCTGAGAATTCATGATACCCGATATCTTTTCATCACTGTATCCGCGGGAAGAACGAAGTCTTTCTCTTCTTACATCCTCATCGGCATATATGTACCACATCCTGTCGACATGTTCCCTGTATCCGCATTCGATAAGAAGCGCCGCCTCTATGAACAGGCAGTCATATATACCTGCATCCTTCTCTTTTTTTATCGCATCCAACAGATAATCTTTGACTGCGGGATGTATGATATCATTTACCTTTTTAAGTAAAGCTTCATCCTTAAAGATCGCCTCGGCCATTCTTTTTTTATCGATAAAGCCTTTATCATCCAATATCTTTTTACCCAAAAGATCCGTCAGTTCTTTATAGCAGACCTGTCCCGGTTCTTTTAACATGTTTGCGACATCATCCGCCAGTATGATCCTGCAGTTATAATGCTCCTTTAAATAGTTTAATATCAGGGATTTTCCGCAGCCCACTCCACCGGTCACACCGATGGTCATGAATCTATTTTGCTTCATACCAGTCATTTCCGTCATGGACATCCACCTCGAGATCGACCTTCAAATGTGCAGCATTTTTCATGCGATCAACAAGGATTTCTCTCGCCTTGTCAAGATCGTTTTTGTTTACTTCGACCAACAGTTCATCATGAACCTGAAGGATTATCTTTGCATCAAGACCACTTTTTTTCAGAGCTTCATGGACATTTATCATGGCTATCTTCATGATATCTGCCGCAGTTCCCTGAATGGGACTGTTCATCGCAACTCTCTCTCCGAAGGATCTGGTCATGAAATTGGAGCTTGATAACTCCGGTATGGGTCTTCGTCTGTTATATAAGGTCGTTGCGAAGCCGTTTTCCTTTGCGGTATTTACACAATCGTCAAGATATCTTTTGATACCCTTATATGTCTTAAAATAGTCTTCTATATACTTAGTCGCTTCTTTTCTTGAAATACTGAGATCCTGACTGAGTCCGAAGGAACTTATGCCGTAAACTATACCGAAATTCACGGCCTTTGCATTTCTCCTTTGAAGATCGCTAACCTCTTCAAACGGAACATGAAATACCTTAGATGCGGTTATCCTGTGGATATCGGCATGAGACCTGTAAGCCTCCAGCAGATCCTCATCATCGGCCATATGAGCCAATATACGAAGCTCTATCTGTGAATAATCGGCATCTAAGAAAACATAGCCCTCTTTCGGTACAAAGCATTTTCTGATCTTTCTGCCAAGTTCCATGCGCATCGGAATGTTTTGAAGATTTGGCTCGGTTGAGCTTATCCTTCCCGTTGCGGTTATGGTCTGATTGAAGGTCGTATGTATCTTTCCGTCTTCTTTTATGTTTTGTGCCAGGCCCTCCGCATATGTACTTTTCAGCTTTGTAAGTCCTCTGTATTCAAGAATGTCATTTACGATCGGATATTCCTGAGCAAGTTTTTCAAGAACATCGGCAGCGGTACTGAAGCCCGACTTCGTTTTCTTGCCGCCGGGAAGTCCCATCTTCTCAAACAAGATCTCTCCAAGCTGCTTTGGAGAGTTTATATTGAATTCCGTTCCTGCCTGTTCATATATCAGTTTTTCGAGCTCATCTATCCTGCCCGTCAATGATTCACCGTAGTTTTTCAGTTCCTGTCTGTCTACGATGATACCCTCTCTTTCCATGTCATACAGTACACCGGCCAAAGGGAACTCTATTTTTTCATAGAGTTCTTTCATGCCTGCAGCGGTAAGCTCACTGTATACTTCTTCCTTGGTCTTAAAGAGCACATATGATCTGTAGGCAGCGTATCGTGCGAATGCATCGATATTTATAAGCACTGCCTCACTGATCTTCATCTTTCCGAAGACTTCCGCCTCGTCGGGAATATGTATATTTAAATATTTCGATGCAACATCCGATATGCTTATATCACTCTTGAGCGGATTCAAAAGATATGATGCAAGAAGCATATCAAAAGCATTTTCAATATTCTCAAAACCTATAAGATGATATATCTTTTTTACATCAAAACATATCAGTTCTTTTATCGTT
>CACZSE010000275.1 GCA_902783735.1 uncultured Lachnospiraceae bacterium | reverse complement strand
TACGGCCGTACTCTGCTTGAGAAAAACACGATTCATATCCTGTTTGAAAAAGACGGATGTGCGGTGAGACAGATCATAGAGTTTCCGTATTGTGAGGAGTATACGGAATATGAATTTGAACTCGAAGAGGTAGAAGGTGTGAATGATGTAACATTTATTTTCCTTCCGGGAAGTCACTTTGATTTTGGGCGATTTATATTCAGATAACAGAAAGAGGAAGAATAAGATGGAAATGACATTCAGATGGTTTGGAACCGGATTTGATACAGTTTCACTTAAGCAGATCCGACAGATACCGGGAGTTACGGGAGTTATCACAACTCTTTATGATACTACCCCCGGAGAAGTTTGGACCAGAGAGAAGATTCATGCGCTTAAAGAAGAGGTTGAGGCATCGGGACTTCATATTTCGGGCATAGAGTCAGTCAATATACATGATTCGATTAAGATAGGCAGCCCTGACAGAGATAAGTATATCGACAATTATATTGAGACTCTGGAAAATCTTGGAAAAGAGGATATCCATCTTGTCTGCTACAATTTTATGCCTGTTTTTGACTGGACAAGAACCGAACTTGCAAGAAAGCGCCCCGACGGATCTACAGTCCTTGCGTACAATCAGGCGGCTATAGATGCACTCGATCCCGAGTCGATGTTTGATTCGATAAATAAGGATGCCAACGGTGCGGTACTTCCGGGATGGGAGCCTGAGCGTATGGCTATCATAAAAGAACTCTTCGAGATGTATAAGGATGTGGATGAGGAAAAGCTTTTTGAGAATCTCAAGTATTTTCTTGAAAAGATAATGCCGGTCTGCAACGAATATGATATAAAGATGGCAATACATCCAGATGATCCGGCCTGGCCGGTATTCGGTCTTCCGAGAATAATCATCAACCTGGAAAATATTCAGCGTATGATGAAGATGGTTGACGATCCTCACAACGGGGTTACTTTCTGCGCCGGATCTTACGGTACCAACAGAAAGAATGATCTTCCGTCCATGATAAGAGCATTAAAGGGAAGGATACATTTTGCCCATGTCAGAAATCTGAAATTTAATTCGGATGATGATTTTGAAGAGGCAGCACACCTTTCAAGCGACGGCAGTTTTGATCTTTATGAGATCATGAAAGCGCTCTATGATATAGGCTTTGATGGCCCGATCCGTCCCGACCACGGAAGGATGATATGGGATGAGGTTGCAATGCCCGGTTACGGATTGTATGACAGAGCATTGGGGGCTACATATTTAAACGGCCTTTGGGAAGCAATACAAAAAAGCAACAGATAAGTTTAATAATGAAAATATAAACTGCTGTACCAATTTTCTGTGAAAATTGGTACAAGTTGTTTTCAAACATAAGGAGCATGAAAATGAAACTTAACGAGGCAGGAATAAAAGACAGGGCACAATGGGAACAGAAAGGTTACAGTCTTCCGAAATATGACAGAAACATGATCAAAACCGAAACGATAAATAATCCAAAGTGGATCCATTTCGGAGCAGGAAACATTTTCAGGGCCTTTCAGGCTAATGTGGTCCAGAATATGTTAAACAATAAAGATACCACTTCCGGGCTCATTGTGGCAGAAGGATATGACTATGAGATCATCGAGAAGATGAACAGACCGCACGACGATCTGAGCATACTTGTTACACTCAAGGCGAATGGAACAGTTGAGAAGACTGTTGTGGGATCCATAGTCGAGTCACTCATGCTCGATGAGGAAAACGAAAAAGAAATAGAGAGATTAAGAGAGATATTCAGAGCTCCTTCTTTACAGATGGTAAGCTTTACCATCACCGAGAAGGGATATAAGACCGAGAGTTATATGAGCAAGGTCACAAGACTTCTCTATGAGCGTTTCCTGGCAGGAAAGCTTCCGGTTGCCATGGTCAGCATGGATAACTGTTCTCACAACGGAGACAAGCTTTTTGAAGCTGTTATCGGATTTGCAAAGAAATGGGAAGAGGAAGGAATCTGTCAAAAAGGGTTTGCCAATTATGTGAGCGATAAAACCTGCGTTTCATTTCCTCTGAGCATGATCGATAAGATCACGCCCAGACCGGATTCCAACATAGAAAAAATACTGCTTAAAGACGGCATTGAAGACCTCGATCAGGTGGTAACATCGAAAAATACCTATGTTGCTCCGTTTGTAAATGCGGAAGAAACGGAATATCTTGTAATAGAGGATGTATTTCCAAACGGAAGAGAGCCTTACGAAAAGGGCGGTATCATCTTTACCGACAGAGAAACCGTAGACAAAACAGAAAAGATGAAGGTTTGCACATGCCTGAATCCGCTTCATACGGCGCTTGCCGTATTCGGGTGCCTTTTGGGATATAAGTCCATTCACGAGGAAATGGAAGATGAGGTATTGCGAGGCCTTGTTCATAAACTTGGTTATGTTGAAGGAATGCCGGTTGTGGTAGATCCAAAGGTCCTTTCACCAAAGGATTTCATTAAAGCGGTTTTGGAACTTCGTTTGCCAAATCCTTTCATGCCGGATACACCTCAGCGTATAGCCTGTGATACTTCGCAAAAGCTTCCCATTAGGTTTGGTGAGACGATTAAAGCATATCGTGCAAGCAGTGAACTGAGTACCGACAGTCTGGTCCTTGTTCCCTTGGTATTGGCAGGGTGGTGTCGTTATCTGAAGGCAATCGATGACAATGGTGACAGTTTTGAACTGAGTCCCGACCCGATGCTTGATGAAGTTACAAAGATGGATGTAAAGGATATATTAAAAAGAAAAGAAATATTTGCCGTGGATCTCTATGAGGACGGCTTGGCCGCAAAGGTCCTTGAAATGTATGAAGAAATGATGCAGGGACCGGGAAGCGTCAGAAAGGTATTGAAAAAATATGTGGACTCAGTGTTGGCTTAATTACGACAATGATATAGTAACAAAAGATTCATGTGCGGATTATCTGTCTACTCTCTATGTGGAAGGATTTAAAAAGGACAACGTTATCTCTACAGCTTCAGATGAATTGGAAAGAGCATCAAAAGCACTCTTTGGCAGATCCATTGATGTAGATATAAACATTCCCGAAAAAGGTCTCGTGATCAGAAAAGCGGATGAGAACATCTTCGGTAGCGAAGGATACCGCATACACGCTCAGGACAGCCTGGCATTTATAGAAGCCGCGACCCCTCAGGCAGTCATATACGGGGTATTTCGTTTCCTTGCGCTCATAAGAATGGGAAAGTTTGACAGCACAACCGATGTTACGGAGATCCCGTCAAATCCCATACGTATGCTCGATCACTGGGATAACATGGACGGTAGCATTGAAAGAGGTTATTCCGGAAATTCCTTTTTCTTTGAGAATAATGATATAGTTATAAATGAAAGAACAAAGGATTATGCCAGACTCATAGCTTCGCTGGGGATAAATGCGGTAGCGATAAACAATGTCAATGTTAAGGATGCCGCTACAGATCTTGTAAATCCGAGATTTATAGATAAGGTAGCCGG
>CACZSE010000274.1 GCA_902783735.1 uncultured Lachnospiraceae bacterium | reverse complement strand
ACGGAGGCGCCGATATGCTCATAACAGACGGTGTCGACGGCTTTACGATAAAAGAATATGATACAAAGATCTGGACCGATAAGATAGAAAAGCTTCATGATGACAAAGAAACCTACAATATGATCAGAAGTAATCTCAGACAAAAAGACCATTCGGTCTATACATGGGACGGCATAGCAAAAAGATATCTGGATATACTTAGAGAAAACAAAATAATAAAGGGTTAGGATATGAATCTGGAAAATATCACAAAATTCTATAAAGAAAAAAAGGTCTTTATTACCGGACATACGGGATTTAAAGGATCATGGCTTTGCAGGATACTGATAAACTGCGGTGCTAAGGTCATAGGATATGCGTTAAACCCGCCTACAGATCCAAGTCTTTTTGAATGTGCGGCAATAGAAGAAGGGATAACTTCCTATATAGGAGACATTCGCGATTTCGATAAGCTTTGGAGTGTGTTTGATAAGGAAAAGCCTCAGATTGTTATCCACATGGCGGCACAGCCTATAGTTAGAGAGTCATATAAAGACCCGATGACCACATATGAGACAAACGTCATGGGAACGGTAAATATCATGGAGTGTGTCAGAAGAAGCGATTATGTTGAGTCGGTTGTAAATGTGACCACGGATAAGGTTTATCGAAATAATGAATGGGATAAGGGGTACATTGAAACAGACGTACTTGACGGATATGATCCATATTCAAATTCAAAATCTTGTTCCGAACTGGTAACTCACAGTTACATTCAGTCGTTTTTTAACGAACAGAATATACCTGTTTCGACATGCAGGGCAGGTAATGTTATCGGCGGCGGAGATTTTGCCAAAGACAGGATCATTCCCGATTGTTTGCGTGCATGCCTGTCAAACAATCCGATCATTGTAAGAAATCCCAATTCAATAAGACCTTACCAGCATGTTTTAGAGCCTTTATTTGCATATCTGACGGTAGCGATGCAGCAGTCGGCAGACCATGCTCTGGCGGGAGCTTATAACATTGGCCCCAATGATGATAATTGTGTGACAACAGGTGAGCTGGTCGATACATTTACTGAAGTTTGGAACGAAGCGATATCCGAAAAACGCATTACCGGTCTGAATAGCGCCGAAAGAAAGGATCTGTCGGACGGAGGACCGCACGAGGCAAATTTCTTAAAATTGGACTGCAGTAAGCTGAAGGCAACATTTAAGTGGGATCCAAAATGGGATATAAAAACAACCATAGAAAAGATCGTGGAATTTGAATTGATCCGATATTCGGCCACAGACAAGGCTGTTATCGCACAATGCATGGATAAACAGATATCGGAATATATTTCATAGATCGGTAGTAAGAGGTATTTAAACAGGGGGACTTGGGATTGAAGAGTGAATTGAGAGAGATCATCAAAAGCGATAAAGACCGTGGTTATGAAAACGGTTTTGGAAGAAAACCGATCCAACTCAGGTATCTTATCGCATGGAGGAAAGCATCTTTCTATAATAAAAAGAGTCTTATGGGGATCCTGTACAGGATTCGATTAAGAACCCTGTCTGAAAAGAGCGGTATACAGATACCGACAGAAACAAAGATCGGTAAAGGTCTGTTGATAGCTCATTTTGGAACGATCATTATCAATCCGTCTGTGGTCATGGGAGAAAATGTCAATATTGCTCCGGGACTGGTAATAGGTAAAGCCAACCGTGGTGAAAGAAAGGGGACTCCCGTAATAGGAAACTGTGTGTGGATCGGTGCGGGAGCAGTAATTACCGGTAACATTCATATTGGCAATGATGTTTTGATCGCGCCAAATGCCTTTGTGAACTTTGATGTTCCGGACCATTCGGTGGTGATAGGAAATCCGGCTGAAATACATCACAAAGAAAACGCTACGGAAGGTTATATAAATCATAAAGTATGATAACTATGTATTAAGGAAATGATCCAAATGCAGATGAGTAAACACAAAAGAACAAGAATACTGTTAAAAGAGGCCGCGTTTATCATGGCCTTTTTGTTGAGCTTTAACAGCTGTTTCTTTTACGTTTCATCTTATGCTGCTTCTTCGACGGATTTGGTATATGAAAACGACTACACTGTTGATGATGGTCTTAAAGATGACGGCAGTGTAAGCGAAAATGAAGCCCTTATCGATGATACAGTCAGTGAAAATATGCTGACAGACAGCAAGAAAGTTGCAGCATATGATGAGGATTCTGATATCGAGATCGCAATAGATGATCTTACGGATGAAGATTATCCCGCAGATAATGAAGACCTGTTTGCAGCTTATTTTGATTCACTTGTTAAAGAGAGTCTGCAGGATAAAGATACTTCTGGTGAGGAGCTTAACAACGAGAGCCGTATTATGTCCATCGGCGATCCGGATAGGGCTCTTTATGATTCTCTGAATGAATATGAGAGACCGATATACGATGCGCTCAGCAGGAAGATCACGGATATAGCATCGGGGAAGGCAGTCGATACGCAGCTTGATATCTCTCTTGCTCAGGTGGGAACCGATAAGGAAGCGGATGCTTTCTTACCGCAGATAAGCTGGTCTT
>CACZSE010000273.1 GCA_902783735.1 uncultured Lachnospiraceae bacterium | reverse complement strand
GATGACTCTGCACTCATGAGAAGGGTGCTGCATGATATAATCAATTCAGACGGTAGATTTTCTGTAGAAGATGAAGCTACAAACGGGGTAGAAGCCTTGGCTCTTATGCAGAGTAAAGCCTACGACGGTGTTGTTCTTGATGTCAACATGCCCAAGATGAACGGCATAGAGTTGCTCAAGGAGATGAAGACCCGGGGCATAAAAGCAAAAGTTCTCATGGCGAGTACCGCGACGCAGGAAGGCAGTCAGATCACTCTTGATTGTCTTGAACTCGGAGCACTTGATTTCATTCATAAGCCCGACTGGTCTTACAAATGTAAGGAAGAATCATTCCAGATCGGTCTGTTGAATACCCTTGAAGCTGTTTGCGATTCCAAGCTTCAGGAGAAAAAGGCTCCCGCTGTCAACACCGTAAAGATCGTTGACATGGTAAAAAAGAGCAGCAAGCGTCTGAGCGGAAGCAGGATAGTGGCCATAGCTGTTTCCACCGGAGGTCCGAAAGCTCTTCAGAGCGTCATACCGTTTTTGCCGGCAAAGCTCGATGCACCTGTTGTTCTGGTGCAGCACATGCCTGAAGGATTTACCGAATCCTTTGCCGAAAGACTCAACAAGATAAGTGAGATAGAAGTTGTTGAAGGTAAAGAAGGCGAAGTTATCAAAAAAGGTTGTGTCTACATAGCAAAAGCGGGATATCATCTGAATCTTGTAAAAGATAAGAACGGAATGAAGATTCATTATTCACAGGAAGCATACAGAGAAGGTGTCAGACCGTGTGCCAATTACATGTACGAATCACTCTCGGACTCTCCGTACGACGAGATAGTTTCGGTTGTCATGACTGGCATGGGCGCCGACGGCACCGAAGGCATAAAGAACTTAAAGAGTTCCGGTAAGCCTACGTATGTTATTACCCAGGAGGGTGACAGTTGCGTGGTAAACGGCATGCCCAGAGCATGTGTCAGAGCAGGCCTTTCGGATGCGACTATCACATTAAACCAGATTGCACAAGAGATCATTTTACGCGTGGGGGTAAAATCAGATGGATGTTAGTCAGTACCTGGACGTCTTTATAGACGAATCTAAAGAACATTTACAAAACCTTAACACACAGATATTGGACCTGGAACAGGAACCGGGCAATATGGATACCATCAACGAGATATTCCGTGCAGCGCATACTTTAAAAGGTATGGCCGGAACCATGGGATATAAGAGGATGCAGAATCTTACACACAATATGGAGAATGTATTCTCCGAAGTGCGTAACGGTAATGCGAAAGTCAATGCGGCCATTGTGGACGTATTGTTCCAGTGCCTTGATGCGCTTGATGAATATGTCAGCAATATTCAGTCATCAGGTGATGAGGGCGACAATGACAATGAGAATCTCATAAAAGTATTTAACGATTTCCTTGCAGGAAAGACTTCCGAAGCGACCGAAGAAAAGAGCGAACCCGCAAAAGAAGAGGCTCCCAAGGCAGCGCCCGCAGCTGAATCGGGTGACGATGCGAGCTGGAAGAAGATGAAATTTGCAGAATCCCAGCTTGTTGTCATGAATGAAGCCAAAAAGGAAGGCAAGAATATCATCGGCCTTACGGTCACGGTACAGGAAAGCTGTATCCTTAAAGCGGCCAGAGCATTTTTGGTATACAAAGCAATAGAAGATCTTGGTGAGATCATCGTTTCAAATCCTTCGGCTCAGGATATCGAAGATGAGAAATTTGATCTTGAATTCAGCCTGATCGTTATTTCGGAGGCTTCCGTTGATCAACTCATTTCGGCAGCAACAAACGTATCCGAGATCGAAAAGGCAGTCGGCGGATTTGTTGAACTTGACAATGCTCCGGATCAGACAGCCGAGACTGTAGAGAACGAAGTTGACAGCACAAAGCCCGCACCTGTCGATAAGAAACCCGCTGCAGCAGAGCAGGGTGCTTCCGGTGCTGCGGTTGCGAAGACGGCCGATAAGAAAAAACCTGTCGTTAACAGGACTGTCAGAGTTGATATTGAAAAGCTCGACGATCTTATGAACTTAGTCAGTGAGCTTATCATTGCAAAGAATTCACTTGTGAGTGCGGCTACCACAAAGGGAGCAGGCTCAAATAATGT
>CACZSE010000272.1 GCA_902783735.1 uncultured Lachnospiraceae bacterium | reverse complement strand
TAAAGAGGCGTCTTCGTTTAATTTCTATTTTTCTTTCCAGATCCCCAAACTCGGAAAAGAGTTTGACCTTTTAAGAATAAGCGACGATCTTATCATTAACGTGGAACTTAAGAGTTTTCCGGTTACGGACGATGCCGTAAGAAAGCAATTGATACAAAACAGGTATTATCTTTCCACATTGGGTAAGCCCATAAGATCATATACCTATATAAGCAGTGAAGACAGGCTTGTAAGACTTACGAACAGCGAGAAGCTACTTGATGTAGATTTTGATATATTAAAAGAAGATTTAATAAAACAGCAATCATGCTATGAGAATGACATAGAAGAATTATTCATAGAAGAACGTTATATCATATCACCTTTGGCAAGTCCCGACAGATTTCTTAAAAATGAATATTTCCTTACATCTCAGCAGGTAGACATTAAAAAACACATATTGAAGAACATAAGAAATAACACCGGTGATGATCTGTGCGTTCAGGGATTTACAGGCCTTCCGGGAACGGGTAAAACATTGCTCCTTTATGATATCGCCATGGAGCTTTCAAAGAAACAGAGAGTCTGTATCATTCATTGCGGCTCGTTCTCAGAGGAATTGAATAAACTTGACGAAAGATTAAAGAGGATTGATTTCTTTCAGTGCAACAGTGAAGGATCATTTAATAAAGAGGATCTGAGCGATTATACGGCATATCTTGTTGATGAAGCCCACCTTTTGAAAGAAGACGTCCTTTCGATGATAATAGAGAGCGCCCGGTTTACAAAAACACCCGTCATCTTTTCTTACGACAATGAAAATACGGTTTGTGAATCTGAATTTGACAGAGCGGTCATTAAAAAGATGGAGGCTTTAAACGGATATGTAAGCTACAGGCTTACCAACAGAATAAGGACAAAGAGCGAGCTTTCATCTTATATACAGGCGATCATTCAGGGCACGAGAAACAATCACAGGAAGGAGTTCCCTTCAGTATCACTTTCGTATGCGGACAATAAAGATGATACGATATCAATTCTTGAGTGTTTCACAAAACAGGGATTTATATATATAAAAGATGATCTGACGGTGCTAAACGAAAGCTTTACCGGTGAAGGATCATTTCAAAATGCTGTAGATGTGTCGGATGTAAGTTTTAAGGAATTTGATAAAGTCGTCATGATAGTAGATAAAAGATTCTACTATGACGATAACAGATGCTTAAGGACACATCCTCAAGACACGCGTTCGGAAGCCGTACAGGATACGGATATTGGGGATGACAAGGGATCTGCAGTCAGAAATCTTTTCCATGGTCTTAACAGGGCAAAATCGCGGATCGCCCTTATTGTTTTTGATAACGAACCTGTATTTGAAGGCTTTCTCGGCATTGCCCAAGGCTTTAAAGTATGATACCATAGTGGGAGTTGTGAAAGTCAAAACTATATATGAGGAGTAAGGAGTATTAAGAGAGTCATGTCCAAGAAAGAAAATGAAACAAATGAGAATATGACCAAGTCGCAGGCAAAGCGTGAGGCCAGAAAAAAAGAAGTTAAAGTGGCTAAAAGAAAGGATCTGATCGGAAAGATCACCGGTTATGTGATCGCTGTACTTTTAGTTGCGCTTATCGGATGGCTTATCGGACTTTTTGTTGTAAAGGCAATGAATAAGGTAACGCCCATTGAGGACTTTTCGGCAGGCCTTGAAGCGAACGGATATATTTCGGGAGTAAATGCTTCTGACAGTATCGAGCTTCCCGATTACAAGAATATAACCGTTCCTGCATCGGAAGTTGAATATACCGATGCTGAAGTTGATGCATCGATCGAATCTTACAGAAATGCCAACAAGGAGATGTCTACGGAGGAAGGCCTTAAGGTTAAAGACGGGGATACCGTAAACATCGCATATACCGGTACTGTTGACGGTGAAGAATTTGAAGGCGGAAGCTCTGATTCATACGATCTTACGATCGGTTCGGGCGCATTTATCGAAGGCTTTGAGGAACAGCTCATAGATGCGGATAACCTCTCTACCTTCAATATAAATGTAACATTCCCCGAAGATTACAACGAGGAATCTCTTGCAGGAAAAGATGCTGTATTCAATGTTACGATAAACGGCATATATGTACTTCCTGAGTTTAACGATGAATACGTTGCCGAACATCTTTCGGAAAATGCTTCTACGGTAGAAGAGTACAGACAGTATTTAAAAGATACAAACCACGCGAGCAGATTAAGAACATATGTGGAAAACTATCTTAAGGAAAATTCTACAGTAAAGAATGTAGACAAAAAGTATATAAAGACTCTTAAGGGTGTAGAGAAGTTTGAAGAGAAACAGAACTTTGACTATACATCAATGATGTATAAACAGTATCTTGGCTACGATTACTACACCTCATTTGAGGACTATATCGGAATGAGTGAGGAAGAATACGATAAGAGCCTGATCGAGAAGTCTCAGGACGCTTATAAGGAAAAACTGATCTATCAGGCGATCGTTGAAAAAGAAGGTGCTGTCGCAGACGCTGCATATTACAAAGATTTCCTGACAAAAGCAGGAAATGACGAGAACTACTACGATAATCAGGTCGAACTCTACGGAGAGCCCAATGTTCTTCAGAAGGCTATCAAGGAAAAGGCTTTGGACATCGTCTGCGGTCTTGTAAAAGAACAGTAATACACATTTAAAGCAGTTTCCGGCCTTGGACAGTCTGACATATTGCAGTATCACAGAGGAAAGATATATGAAACTGTATACCGAATGTTTCTGGGATGACTGGGACAGAATAGTTGATATTTATTGCGAAAAGGGCGAACAGATCCCTGATTATATCAATGATGATACAACATATAAGATATTTGTTTTAGAGAAAGGGTCCATGGGACTGGACATTAACGGCAAGTCTTATACAGTTAAAGGACCTGCGCTTATATTGTTATCGGATACAGATGTTTTAAAGGCGAAGATAATGGAAGCCATTAAAGCACAGTTTATCTTTTTCAATCCTGAGACGATAAGGGATGAATTTACTTTTGATCGCATAAAAGCACATGAATTTGATGACCGGATTGGCACGATCATTTACCAGGATTATGTTTTGATACTTCCCTTTGTGGATGAGACGGTATGTGAGAAGGTCATATCGATATCTCTTAATGGCTTAGAGAGAATAAAGAATATCATTAAGTCTCTGGACGGTCAGCTAAAAAGTCAGTCCGACGGATTTTGGCCCTGCAGAAGCAGATCGTTTTTAATGGAGCTTTTGTACTTTATAAACTATACATATGTTATTTTTACTGCGCCTGATGAGAACGAAGAAAGCAGTACTCGGGATATCGGCTTCTCTGAGATTGTCGAGTATCTGAATGAACATATTGCTGAAAGTATTAATCTTGACAGACTTACTAAGAGATTTCTGATCAACAGAAATAAGCTGAATGAGATATTCATGAAAGAATCGTCGATGACCTGCATGAATTATCTGCTAAAGCTTCGGCTCGATCTTGCAAAGGTGATGCTTACAAATACCGAGATACCCATTGGGGAAGTAAGCAACAGAGTAGGATTTGAGGATCCGAATTATTTTGCAAAGGTTTTTAAGAAACATATTGGAATGTCGCCCAAGTCATACAGAAAAAACTGATATGTGCGTTTTTTACCCGTGACTGTGCAGATATTTCTATTTTATATCCCATAAAGATCTTATTATCATTATAGATACTGGTTACGATTTATCGTTTCGAAAGGAGCTATATTATGAAAAGAAGATCTTTATCGGGATATTTTATTTTATCTGTCCTTCTTGCAGGTTCGATGGCTTTCACCGGCTGTGGACACGAAACTGCAACAGAAACAAATGTAAATATAGAAGACGAAGTTAAGCCGACCGGGGATTCTGCAGCGGTTGTGACCGAACTGACAGACGAACAGATTACCGGAGATCTTAAGTCAGATCCGTATATATCTTTTGATATTACGGGTCATGAAAGTGAAACGGTCGATATGTCTGAAAACGGTAAGCATTACATTGCCAAAGATACGGTAAGCGTAGAAGTCGGAGGAGGTGATCCTACCGGACTCATTCCTCAGAATATAAGCAAAGATGTGATTTATCTTTTTGATGCGGATGAGGGTGCATGGGTCATTGATAAAGAGATCTGCACGGCATGGTCTGTAAATAATGAAGCACTTCCGGGAAGCTGTTTTAAAAGTGATACTATAAAGCAGGCGGATCTGAAGACGTGGCTTGCGGACGATATTCCGGCAGATGAGAACGGAAAACTGTATATTAAGTTTAAAAAGAAGATGGGATTTTTTGCCATAGCCATAAATGACGAGAATAACAGTCCGAAAGAACAACCATTCTTCACAAACGGAAGCGGAGTGTTCACATGGATCGGTGACAGCGGCATCATTGAAAAGAACTTCAAGTGTATGGAAGGAACCATAACCGATGAAGGAGAACTGACTCTTAAACTGAGCACCGATAAGGGAGAAGGAGATTTTATGTTCAGCGCAAACATGACAAATATTTCCGACAGAGAATATGACGCGGCTGTATTGGGAGAAGACGCAGGAGATACTCTTTACATAGAGGAAGTGCAGACATTTGAGGTAAGCACATCAAGTCTTGACGGGGAGATGTGGAAGAAGGAATGCGGATCAAGACATGGCAATGTTTCTCCTGAACTTTCGTGGAATGCAGTGGACGGGGCTTCAAAATATGTAGTCTTTATGATAGACAAGGATGCAAGCAACTGGTTACATATGTTTGTTGAAACGGATGATACGAAGCTTGAGGAGGGCGCATTTAACGGTAAGGATGCGGGGTATGTCGGACCGTATCCACCGGAGAAACATGAATATGACATATATGTTATAGCTCTTAAGGGAGAACCCGAAAAGATCGCATTTAACATGGATGCGACGGGAACGGACATAAGCGATAAGCTCAACAAGTTAAATATCGCAGAAGGCGGAGGGACCGGAAATGTCATATCATATGGAATCATAAGAGCATTTTATGAGCCAAGCCCGGATGAAGAAAACATATTGAGATAGGAAAATTGACAAAAAGCAGCACCTTAGTTTTTGACGAACATAAGAGTGCTGCTTTTCTTATCGATATATATTTTTGAGGATTTGTTACAAATTCTGTGGTATAATTTTAATGTTTATCATGAGGAACAAGGGAAGGTTCTTCACTAACTTACGTATAGATATTTCGTAAGAATATGTTTTGCCTCCAAGGGAAAGGAGATATGTATGAAAATAAGAAGATTACTGGCTTCCATAATGGCTGCAATGATGATCCTGACGGTATTCCCCCAGGATTTTTATGTCTTTGCGGCACAGACCGAAGATACGGCTTTGGTGGAAGAAACGGTCGATACGCAGACAACAGAAGACGAATTGTCTGAAGAGACTGCAGATGATACTGTCACAGATGACTCCGACAAAGAAGTGGCGGATGTTTCGGACGAGACAGCAGACAGCGAAGCTGAAGAAACAGACAAAGACACAGAAGAATCTGCAGACACTGTTTCTGAAAATAACGCAGACGAGAAGTCTGTTTCTGAAAACGATGCAAATGAGGATGTGGCAGATATCGGAAATGTCGGCGAAGAAGTGTTGATGTATGGCGACGTCAGCGACATGCTCTATCAGAAC
>CACZSE010000271.1 GCA_902783735.1 uncultured Lachnospiraceae bacterium | reverse complement strand
TTATCGCTCACAGACTCTCTTAAGATCATCTCATCCATTCCGATTATCGCGTTCATCGGAGTCCTTATCTCATGCGACATATTGGCAAGGAAATCACTCTTTGCCTTGTTTGAAGCATTCGCCGCATCTTTTTCAAGTTCAAGCATCCTTCTCTCATAGGATGCCTTCTGCTCTTCAAGCTTCATTTCCTCAAGACGCGAGTTTGTATCCTGTTCATTTCTGTATCCGATGTAATAGAATGAGGCTATCATAATGAATATGATGGAACAGATGATGACATTTACCGTTATCTGGCTTCTCACATCACGATAAAGATCATTGTTACTCACCACCATCACCACATACCAGAGATCCATTATCCTGTTTATGTATATGGTGCTTTCTTCCCCGTTCAGCTTATATGTATAACTGCCGAACTCCGATTCTTTTATAAATTCCAAAAAATCCTTTCCCTCGAATGTATCATTTAGATTTGTACCTTTCTTATCCTCGTCGCTATGCGCTATCAAAAGCCCGTTATCATCTACCACAAATCCATAGCCTTTTCCGTTTACATTTAATTCATTTACCATCTGCTGTATGCCGTTTAACTGCACATCAAGCGATACCACATTCTGTCTGTCAGGCAGCATCCTGCAGACTGATATTATGACATTTCCGGTCTGAGCATCGACATAGGGCGGAACAATGGCAACATCGCCGTCATTTTCCTTTGCTGTGATATACCAGCCACGCTCTCTCGGATCATAGCCCTGAGGCGGTTCCCAGTTAAGTCCATCCAGATATCTCGACATAATATATCCGTACAGGCCGGTGAAGTTCTCACTGAACTTTTCCTCCACAATATTTGTCTCATCTACCAGAAACTCATGTATTCGGGCGGTTGTGGAACCGCTGACCAGCATATGATGAACCGAGTCAGCCGTCACATGCAGTACATTTTCGGCAGTATTTACATGGTTTTCTATCATGGATGATACATTTATTATCCTGTCCTCTATGATAGCTCCGGCATTTGATACGGCTGCTCCATACATAAGTCTGGAAGCATATACCATCATGACGGTCACAAAGATAAATACAAATATGAGTGGCAGTATCATACTGTTTTTTCTCTTTTTATTTTTCACAGAATCTCTCATTTGTGTGTTTCCCATAATCCGCTGCCTTTCAACCGCCCGACATTACTTTATGGTAAAGTAAACATCAGGCACTTCAACCTTGGTAGCGCCCATATAATATCCAGGTTTATCAAATATATATGTATCCTGATAGATCAAAAAAATATTGTCTGATACTTTTCCCGATCCGGCATCAATGTAATTTGAACCGTTCCACTCCGCTCCCGGGGAGAAAACACCGTATGCTTTGGCAAGGTCCTCAATATTTGTAAGATCGCTCTCACCTAAGATCACGTTTCTTGCATGTTGTGCAAGTCCTGCAGATACGGTATATCCGTAGGAATATTTCCATGTTCCGAATCGTCCGGATCCGCCTTTTTCAACTATGGCATTTTCTACCTGCGAAAGTATATTGTCAAAGTCTCCGGTAGCACCTGTCACATCCAGGTCTAAAGCTCCCGGATAGCCCATGAGAGGTGACGGAAGGTCTGCTTCTATAAAATATCCCCCACACTCGAGAAGCTTCTTTATGAGAGGTTCGGTATGAGCATCATTTGTACAGAAATAAGCAGATTTTTGACCATATTTTTCAACCCACTTCGGTACATTTTCAAGTATATATGCCTGCGCTCCGGGTACTCCTACATCAGTGGTAGGGTCAGGTGCTTCTTCCATGGCAAATGTCATGCCGAATTCTTCGCATGCTGTTTTCATGACAGCTATCTGTCTGGCTACAGACTCATATGAAAGATGCCTGTCAAAGGATATATGAACAAAGGTGTCACATCCCAGCTCATGAGCTGTACGGATCATCAGATATCCCCGACTGACAAAATCATAATTTACCACAAGATCGGCATATGGTGCGATATCAGCAAAATCCTCATATGCCTCTCCGGCGATGCAAAGAATATCGGGTCTTGTTTCGTGTATCTTTTTAAAAGCCTCGGCTGTTCCGTCAACGGCCTGATTAACTATTATTGCCTTCATCTTAGGATCATCAGCCATGTTTACTATGGTATTGACGGTCGTATCCGTCTCTTCGGTAAAATTGTCGGGATAAATGGCAAGCGTCACATTATCATCACCGTATTTATTCTTAAATGCTTCCGCCCCTCTTCTGTCATCCTCAGACTGAGAATATGATCCCGTAACTATACCAATACGAAAGCCCTGACTGTCTTCTTCTTTTTTTTCATAAGATTTCTCCTGCATTTTATTTTCGTCAGACTTTTCGGCCTCCCATGCAGGCTGAGAGACATCTGTGTTATCCTCACTGCTGCATGATATGAGCATCAATGACATTAATACAGTAGTAACCACCTTCAATGATCTTTTCATGATATCCTCCGTCTTACATGATATTCATCACACCGTCGGGCATGTGCTTTTCAAGATATCTGTCTCTTGCTTTTTCACCAACGACACATACGCACTTATAGATTCCATCCAGTCTTTCCTTTTCTGCCCTCAGTTTTTCGGGATCATTTGCACATATTAGCATGACCGGCAGTTCATCGGCTCCGCTTGGAGACAGTTGTTTTTCTTTCGGTAAATATTCCTTCAATGCGAGCTCAAGCACTTCATATTTGATCGGTTTACTGATGTAATCGCTAAATCCCTTGGCAATATAATTCTCTCTGGCACCGTTTATCGCATCGGCAGTCAGAGCCAGCACGGGAGTCTCATGAAGTATATCCAGTTCCTTCATCCTGTTGAGCGTGTCTTCTCCGCTCAT
>CACZSE010000270.1 GCA_902783735.1 uncultured Lachnospiraceae bacterium | reverse complement strand
TATGGGTATCGGGGTCATATGTATTTATGTGATCAAGAATGCTTTTATTCTGATGTTTAACAGGTACAAGCTGTTCTTTCGTAACGGTCTTGAAAGAGATCTGTCAATTAAGATGTTAAAGGCTTATATTTTCAGACCTTATTCGTTCTTTTTAAACGCAAACAGCAGTGAGGTTATGAGAGGCATCAGCGGTGATAATGCTGCGGTCGCTACTGTCGTTGACAATTATTGCATGCTTTTCAACGAAGGACTGACCTGTTTAATGCTCGGAATAATGCTGATCCTTATCAATCCGCTTATGGCACTCGGCATAATCGGGCTTGCGGGAATAATCGTTCTTGTGATGGTTCTCTCTTTAAGAAAAAAGATAAGTGAATGTTCGGTTAAAGCAAGGGCTGCTTTTGCTGACAGATACAGGTATTCATATGAGAGTATAAACGGCATAAAAGAGATAGATGTAATGAAGAGACAGGATGAATTCCTGAAGAAATTTGCCGGTGCTGCCACGGTAGCTGCAGAAAACAACACTAAATATCTGTGGATCGCAATGCTGCCGAGCCGACTGACAGAATCCATTTTTATTATAGGATTGGTGGTAATAGTGGTCATTGCTTATGCCGCATCAAAGGATATAACTCTGATCGCGGCTCAGCTCAGTGCTTTGGGTGTGGCTGCCGTACGAATACTCCCTTCCATATCAAATCTCTCAGGGGCGATGAATTCGCTGGTATTCCAAAGACCCGCACTTGAAAATGCTTACGATAATCTTGTTAAGAATGATCTGAAAAATACAGATCTTTCATTGGTGGATACAGACAGCTCGGTATTAACGGATAAAGAGCGTTTTAATGACACTATTGAGGTTGAAAAGATCTCATGGAGATATTCAGAGACGCTTCCAAATGTCCTTTCGGATCTTTCAATTGAGATTAAAAGAGGTGAAGCTGTAGGATTTATCGGAGAGTCCGGAGCCGGAAAAACTACGCTGGCTGATATTATCCTTGGGTTGTTTGAACCTCAAAGTGGCAGGATATTGGTTGACGGAAAGTCCATATATGATGAAAACACTAACTGGCATAAGATGATAGGCTATGTTCCGCAAAGCGTTTTTTTGATAGATGATACCATAAGGAATAACATTCTTTTCGGGATCGATGAAAAAGATGCGGATGAGGAACGGTTGAAGAAAGTGCTTGAACAGGCTCAGCTTACCGAGTTTGTAGCTAAACAGCCTAAGGGCCTTGATACCGTTTTGGGTGAACGTGGTGTTAAGATATCCGGAGGTCAGAGACAAAGGATAGCCATAGCCAGAGCTCTATACTATGATCCGGACATATTGGTCTTGGATGAAGCGACATCTGCCTTGGATAATGAGACCGAAGCAGCTGTCATAGAATCTATAAACGCTTTACAGGGAGAAAAGACCCTGATAATCGTTGCACACAGACTTACTACGATTGAAAAATGTGACAAAGTATATGAAATAAAAAATGGAAAGGCCGTGAAAGTCAGATGAAGAGAATAGAACTTCTGGATTGCACTTTACGTGATGGCGGATATGTAAATGACTGGGAATTCGGACATGACAATCTTGTCATATTATTTGAAAGACTGGTCAGTTCCGAAGTTGACTACATAGAGATAGGTTTTATGGATGACAGACGAGAGTATGACGAGGATCGCAGTATTGCTCCCGGATCTGAAGCCATGAACAGACTTTATGCCGGACTGGATAAGAAAAATGCCTTCGTGGTAGGTATGATAGATTACGGTACCTGTGACATATCACTTATCCAACCACAAAAAGAAACGATAATGGATGGTATCAGAGTCATCTTCAAGAAGCAGAAGATGTACGATGCCATTGCATATATGAAGCAGATAAAAGCACTTGGATATAAGGTTTTTTGTCAGGCGGTATCTATAACCAGTTATAACGATGAAGAACTGGAAGAACTGATAGGTCTGGTCAATGATCTTGATCCCTATGCTTTTTCTTTGGTAGATACCTACGGACTTTTACACAAAGAGCAGCTGATGCATTATTATAACTTTGCCAATATCCATCTGAATGAAGATATCAGACTGGGTTATCATGCCCATAATAATTTCCAGCTGGCTTTTGCAAACTGTGTGGAACTTATTGAGACTGCCGATGACAGCAGGACGATCCTTGTGGATGGAACTCTTTACGGTATGGGCAAGAGTGCGGGAAATGCACCGATAGAACTTCTTGCAAATTATATGAACAGCCATCTTGATAAGCATTATCATGTTAATCAGCTTTTGGAAGCCATAGATGTGACTGTCATGGATATATATAAGCGTATCCCCTGGGGATATAACATGAAGTTTTTTGTCTCTGCATCAAATGACTGTCATCCCAACTATGTGACCTATCTCATGGATAAGAAAAAACTGTCAATGAGTTCAATCAATCATATTTTGGGCAAACTTGAGGGTGAAAAGAAGCTTCTTTATGATCAGGATTATATAGAAAGTCTGTATATACAATATCAGAACAGGGAATGTGATGATGCTGTTGATTTTGATGCGCTTAAGAAGTTATTAACAGACAAGAAGATCCTTATGCTGGCTCCCGGAAAGAGAATCTATTCCGAAAAGGAGAAGGTGGATAGTTATATTGCTGATAATGCGCCAATTGTTATATCGATCAACTTCATACCCGAAGAATATCCGGTTGATTACGCATTTTTAAGCAATTCAAAAAGATATGTTGCACAGGCAACAAAGATCAGCAAAAAGGATGTAAAGCTGATAGCAACATCAAATGTTACAAAAGCAGAAGGACATTTTGATTTTGTTTTTTCCTACAGCAAACTTTTGGATGAAGAAGCGTTGATAGTGGATAATCCCATGATCATGCTTATAAAACTGTTAAATGATATGGGAGTTGAATCAATTGCACTCGCCGGATTTGACGGATATGAAAAGACTGCATTACCGAACTATATAAATGCCAATATGGAGCATACTTTCAGTAAAGAGCTGGCCATGGAGATAAATGAAGATGTCCGTAAAGGCCTGTCAAAAATTGATTTAAAATGTCATTTACTTTATGTTACGAAATCTTTATATGAAGAAGGATCACTATGAGGATTAAATTATCAGAATACATAGCTCAATTTATGGTAGATCATGACGTGGATCACGTGTTTACGGTTACAGGCGGAGGTGCAATGCATCTGAACGATTCTTTCGGACATAAGAA
This sequence comes from uncultured Lachnospiraceae bacterium, assembly GCA_902783735.1. Taxonomy (GTDB): domain Bacteria; phylum Bacillota; class Clostridia; order Lachnospirales; family Lachnospiraceae; genus Colinaster. Next base: position 1,294 of record CACZSE010000270.1, on the reverse strand, counting down.
AGAATTGAGATGCATATATAATCATCACGAACAGGCAAGTGCCATTGCGGCCGAAGGCTATGCAAGGCTTACCGGAAAGGTGGCCTTAGTATGTGTTACCACAGGTCCCGGAGGGACAAATGCCATAACCGGAGTGATCGGAGGATGGCAGGATTCCATCCCCATGTTCATAGTTTCGGGTCAGGTTAAAAGAGAGACTACCACATGGTCTACGGATGTCCCGTTAAGACAGCTTGGAGATCAGGAATTCCAGATCATAGAAGTTGCAAAGCATATGACAAAATATGCGGTCATGGTCACGGACGCAAAGGAGATAAGATATCACCTTGAAAGAGCATGGTATCTTTGCAATCACGGAAGGAAAGGTCCGGTATGGATCGATGTTCCCAGTGATATACAGGCTGCAATTATTGAAACCGATGAATTAAAGGCATATGACCCTAAGGAAGACAGCGGTGAAGTACCGGTATATGATACAGCGCTTACGGGAAAGATCATTGAAAAGATAAGAGAAGCAAAGCGTCCGGTCATACTTGCAGGTACGGGCGTACGTTTGGCTGAAGCATATGAAATATTTCATGATGCGATAAATAAGTTGGAAATACCTGTTGTTACCGCATGGAATGCGCACGATCTTATGGAAGACGAAGATCCGTGTTATGTCGGAAGACCCGGAAGTGTAGGAACAAGGGGCGGAAATTTTGTCGTTCAGAATGCCGATCTTTTACTTGTGCTCGGATGCAGGATGAATATACGAATGATCAGCTACAATTATAAGGCGTTTGCAAAAAATGCCTATAAGATAGTTGTAGACATAGATGAGGCAGAATTGAGAAAACCCACGGTAAATGTTGACATGCCCGTACATGCCGATCTGAAGGATGTTTTAACCGATATCTGTAATGCTTTGACGGGTGAAAAAGGTTCGAAGCCGGTGGCAGGTGACCATGTGGAATGGTTAAACTGGTGCAGAAATATCAATTCCAGATATCCTGCTGATCTGCCTTCTTATTATGGGGCTGAAAAACTGAATCCGTATGTATTCATTAAACAGTTTACAAACATATTGGATCCCGGAGAAGTTGTGGTATGCGGAAACGGTGGTGCATGTGTCATTACATTTCAGGCAGCAGTGGTTAAAAAAGGGCAGAGGTTATTTACAAACTCCGGATGCGCAGCAATGGGTTACGGATTCCCGGCTGCTATAGGAGCATGCATCGCAAGGGATAACAAAAGAACGATATGCATAGACGGTGACGGGTCGTTCATGATGAATATTCAGGAACTCCAGACT